>JACWAG010000197.1 GCA_014874425.1 Syntrophaceae bacterium
CTGGAAAACTGTTGACGGTCCCTATTTATGAAATGGTCATTGAGCAGTCTGTGCGGAGAGAGCGATGTGCGGGCGCTTCATTTTAATTAGTTCTCAAAAGGAGCTGACCGAAGAGTATGGATTGATTGAAACACCGGAGGTCCACCCTCGTTATAACATTGCGCCTTCTCAGGAAGTTGTGGCAATCCGGTATACCCCGGGAACTCCTAACAACCGTGAACTGATATTTCTCCAATGGGGCTTGACCCCCTTGTGGTCCAGGGACCCTTTCAAGTCATCAGGGCTCATAAACGCCCGTTCGGAAACCATAGATTCAAAACCCACTTTCAAATCATGTTTAAAGAAGCGAAGGGTCCTGATACCCTCGAATGGTTTTTATGAATGGAGTAAAAGCGCCACTGGGTTTAAACAGGCTTACCTGATACATTTCAGGAATCATCGTTTATTGTCGTTCGCTGGGATTTATGACGAACACAAAGCACCGTCCGGGGATATCGTAAGGACCTGCGCGATTATTACCACGGAAAGCAACGACGATCTCAAAACAATCCATGACAGAATGCCTGTTATAATCAACAGAAAGGACTATGCTCTCTGGCTCCAATCCGAAAATATCAACCGCAAGGAATTCAGGGGCATGTTCCGTTCTGAGAACACGCCGGATCTAGAAATCTCCCCTGTAGGATCTAGAGTGAACAAACCCGGATATGATGCGCCGGACTGTATGGAACCATTACGGGAGATTTGCGGAAATGCGGAACTCTGCGGCCAGCAATCATTATTCTCGTCCAGATGATTGCTTCAAGACCTCATCCAACTTTTTTAAAGTGGGATGTCACGTTATTTCATGATGAATGTTGAAGATCCTTGCTCTGAACTCATCGATAACAAACTGGAGATGTTCATGCATTGAGGCTTGGGCCCTTTCAGGGTCGCGGTCACGAATAGCCTCATAAACCCTCCGATGGTGTTCAAGGATCTTTATTTGGTCTGCACGGCTCACAAACATCTGTTCTCTATGGAATTTAATTGATTCACGGATCAAATCAAAGAAACTGCCGAGCAGATGGGTAAGAATCGTGTTGTGGGTGGCCCCGGCAATTTCCTTATGGAATTTAACGTCAAGCTCGTAGTGGATTGATCCCGTTTCAAAATCCTTCTCCATTCCCTCTATCAGGGAGAGAATCTGTTGGAGTTCGTCTTCAGTCCGGTTGGACGCGGCGCGTTTTGCGCTCCACACTTCCAGCAGGGCCCGGACATCGGTTAGTTCCAGGATTTTTTCTTTATCAGCGTCCAGTAGGACTTCAATGGGTGTCCGAATTTCTTGGGCAGCGACATTTCGAACAATTGTGCCACCACCCTGAACTGTTTCTATCATCCCTTGCAATTCCAGCAACTTGACAGCTTCCCTTATTGAGGGTCTGCTGACTCCCATCAGTTCCGCCAAATCGGGTTGGGACGGCAGTTTTTCTCCAACTTTGAACCTACCCTCGCTGATAGCCTTTATTAGCTGTTCGCCTACCTTCTCAGACAAGCGTTCAGACCGTATTTTTCTGAAGACTGGCTCTGGTGAGTTTAGTTTTTTAGAGCTATTCTCAGGCATAATTAAAACACTACTACAAGTCAAGATGACAGTCAACAAGTTATCATCTTGTCTAATTAATTTCTTGACAAGTTGTCAGACAATGTTATTGTTTGTCTATATATCCTTCCAGACAGGAACTCGTGCCTAATGAACAAAACTTTCACATCCAGGCTCGAAGAATTACTCGGATCCAAGAAAGTCCTTTCATCAGAATCCGAACTCCTCTGCTATTCCTATGACGCTACACCCCTTACTTCCTTCAAACCTGACGCCATCGTGCGCGCTTATAACGAAGAAGACATACAAAAAGTTCTCGAATTCGCCACACAGGAAAATATTCCTGTAACCACCCGTGGCAGTGGAACTGGTCTTAGCGGTGGTTCTGTTCCTGTCAATGGTGGGATTGTTCTGGTTACTAGCGCTATGAACAAAATTATTGAAATTGACTCTGAAGACCTTTCCGTAACGGTTGAACCGGGGGTGATAACCGCCAATTTACACTCTGCCGTCGAGGCCTTGGACCTTTTTTATCCTCCTGACCCCGGAAGCATGAAGATTTCGACTATTGGGGGCAATGTAGCGGAAAACGCAGGGGGGTTACGAGGTCTTAAATATGGAATTACTGGCGATTATGTCATGAGTCTTGACACTTTTTTTGTCGACGGTTCTAAAGTGAAGTATGGCACCAAGTGCGTAAAGGATGTAGCGGGATATAACATGACGAAGTTCCTTGTGGGGACAGAAGGAACGATAGGCGTATTCTCGAAAATTGTTTTGAAACTCGTCCCAAAACCAAAGACCAAAAAGACTTTCCTGGCCCTATACGATGACGTTATCGACGCGGCCCGAACTGTTTCCACAATCATATCCCGCAAGGTTATACCATCGACCTTGGAACTCATGGATCAGACCACGATAAATTGTGTTGAGGACTATTCTCAAATTGGTTTACCCAGAGATGTGGCTGCTTTGTTACTAATAGAAACTGACGGGCACCCAGCGGTTGTCGCCGAAGAAGCCAATGTAATTGAAGAAGCTTGCAAAGCCAACAATGTTAGGACCCTGAAAATAGCCAAGAGCAATCAGGAATCGGACGAACTGTTCACAGCCAGACGGATGGCCCTGTCAGCGGTAGCTCGGGCAAAGCCCACTACAATACTTGAAGACATTACGGTCCCACGACCAGCGATTCCCGAGATGATGGCGCTCATACGGGAAGTGGCGGGAAAATTCAATATTTTGATAGGCACATTCGGCCACGCAGGCGACGGCAATCTTCACCCAACTTGCTTGACCGACGAACGAGATCTTGACGAAATCCGCAGGGTCCATGAGGCTTACGAAATCATATTTGACAAAGCTATTAGCTTGGGCGGGACCATTTCCGGCGAACACGGTACCGGCATAGCAAAATCCAAATACCTACCGAGAATGGTCGGTCCAAAAGCCATCGAATTAATGCGCAAGATCAAAGCCTGTTTTGACCCTGCAGGCCGATTGAACCCGGGAAAAATTTTCCCCTTGGAAAGGTGAATAGATCAATGGGGAAAGGTTTTGATCCAGACGAGATAGCTCGATCGCTCTCAACTTTAGATGTTCACGATTACGGAGATGTGTTACAGTGTATGCGGTGTGGACTATGTCTTCCTACATGCCCAACATACCGAACTGACGGACTTGAAACACAGTCCCCTCGCGGACGAGTGGCCCTTATCAAGGCGGTTATAGATGGGAAGATGAAAGCTTCAGAGGAGTTTGTAGAACATATTTATCATTGCCTCGATTGCCGAAACTGCCAAACCGTTTGTCCAGCCGGAGTCAAAGCTGGAGAGTTGGTGCTGGAAGCGCGCTATCGCATCGAAGAAAATCGAACCCAACCTTTAATCAAGAAGTTCCTATTAAATTACGCCATCCTCGATCAGAAGAGACTGTCCAAGCTATTGGCGCCCTTGAAGCTCTATCAAATTTCAGGGCTTCAGGCATTGGTCAGAAAGTATGACATTCTGAAGCTGGTTTCTGATGATCTCCAATTCATGGAGGCCCTTTCCCCCAAGTTGCCTTCGCGTCCGTTATCTGAAGAAATTTCCGAAGAAATCCCTGCGCTAGGAACTGAACGTGGCCGGGTCGGGTTTTTTCTCGGGTGTGCGATGAATCTTATCTTTGCAGACACTAGTAGGGCTACAATCGAGAATTTGACCAGAGCAGGATTCAGAGTAATTGTGCCCAAAGAAATTCAATGTTGCGGAACACCGAACATTGCGGAAGGTGAACGAAAAATCTATAGGGAGATGGCGGAGAATACCATCAGGATCTTCGCGGACAGACGGGTCGATTATGTTGTAACCGATTGCGCCGCCTGCGGATCGGAACTAAAGACCTATCGTGAAATATTTCGAAAGAACCCCACATTTGCAGGGAAGGCTGAAGAATTTTCTAACAAAGTCAGAGACGTATCCGAATTCTTAGACTCAGTATGGACATCCGATATTAAACTTGGCCCATTACCGGAAATTGTGTGTTTCCATGACCCGTGTCATTTGAGACATGGCCAGAAATTAACCTACCCCCAAAGAAATCTTCTGAACAGAATTCCACAGTTGGATTACCGGGAACTGCCTGATGAAGGGCAGTGCTGCGGGTCCGCCGGAATCTACAATATTACTCACAGAAATCGTTCGATGAAAATTTTGCAATCCAAGATCGAAGCCATAGAGAAAACGAAGGCCCAAACTGTCATAAGTTCCAATCCTGGTTGTTTGATGCAACTGGCCTACGGCGCTACACATTGGAACAAGAGCTGGAATGTAGTTCATATATCCGAAGTTCTTAACCGTTCCCTGCGCGCAGGGGAGAAAACTGGTTGAACAATGGACGGTATGCTAGAGGATTGTCAAAGAATCCAACGATAGAGAGTGGTCTAGAGACATTTTTAATAATTGAATTGGTTGACTAAAAATTGTTGATATTAGTGGGGGGCAAATGGGGGAAAAGGGTTGCCCTTAAGTTCCAATTTAATTCAAAAGATCAAGAGGAGGCTTGGATTATGCCCTGGCATCAGATTTATGATCCGTTTAACAATGTAACGCTTTCCACTCTTTTCGCAGCATTGCCCATCGTAGTGCTTTTGGGAACCTTGGGCATCTTAAGGATGAAAGCTCATTGGGCCGCAATCCTGGGTCTGGTTACAGCCTTGGTGGTTGCCATTGTGTTTTTCAAGATGCCAGCAGGCTTGGCGCTGGCTTCAGCGGGTTATGGGGCTGCTTTCGGCCTTCTTCCAATAGGCTGGATAGTCCTGAATGTCATATTCCTGTATCAGCTAACCAAGGACAAGGGCGAGTTTCAGGTATTACAAGAGTCCTTGACTGGTGTAACAAACGACACCCGTCTCCAGTTGGTCTTAATTGCGTTTGCGTTCGGCGCTTTTTTCGAAGGAGCGGCAGGATTTGGAACTCCGGTCGCTGTCACGGCCGCAATTCTCATTGGTCTCGGGTTTGGCCCGCTCCAGGCTTCCGGGTTGTCTTTGATCGCCAACACTGCCCCGGTGGCTTTTGGCGCTTTGGGTATCCCGGTTATAACACTGGCCGCTGTTTCTGGCCTTGATGTTCACGATTTGAGTTCAATGGTTGGGCGTCAGTTGCCATTCTTCTCAGTATTAATACCATTTTGGTTGGTTTGGGCTTTTGCCGGGTTCCGAGGCATGATCCAGGTATGGCCGGCCCTGCTGGTTGCAGGAGTCTTCTTCGCAGTCCCACAGTTCCTGGTTTCCAACTTTCATGGCCCCTGGCTTGTTGATATTGTGGCGTCTCTCTGCTCTATGGCCGCAGTAACAATATTCTTGCTTAGATGGCACCCTAAACATATATGGGGACATGACGGGCATGACGAAAACGCCGAATGTCGCGCCTGTCACGGATATTCCACCAATCAAGTGGTAAGAGCTTGGACTCCTTGGATAATACTTAGTGTGCTGGTATTCATCTGGGGACTGCCTCAAATAAAGTCCTTTCTCAACGGCTTATACATTTACAATTATCCTATTTCACACCTACACAATATGATTATGCGCGTGCCGCCAGTAGTGACAAAGGCCCACGCTGAGGCCGCTGTATATTCGTTCAACATTCTGTCCGCTACAGGTTCAGGTATTTTCATTGCGGCGGTAATATCCGCAATACTGATGGGGTATTCGATAGCCGAGACGTTCAGGGTCTATATTCGAACAATTATGAGAGTGCGATTCTCTCTTTTGACTATAGCCGCTATGTTAGCGCTAGGGTTCACCACCAGATACTCCGGATTGGACGCGACTTTGGGACTTGCTTTCGCAAAAACGGGTCACCTGTATCCTTTCTTTGGAACTCTCCTCGGTTGGTTGGGGGTGGCCTTGACAGGTTCGGACACTGCGTCCAACGTTCTATTCGGGAGTTTGCAGAGAATTTCCGCCGAACAGCTCGGTATCAGCTCAAATCTAATGGCATCGGCCAATAGCTCCGGTGGTGTTATGGGTAAGATGATTGACGCTCAAAGTATCGTTGTCGCGAGTACTGCGACCCAATGGTATGGTCATGAAGGTGACATCTTGCGATATGTTTTCTTTCATAGTTTGGCGCTAGCTTCGCTCGTCGGAATTCTGGTTTTTCTGCAAGCATATGTGTTCCCGTTTACCCAAATGGTGGTCAAGTGATAAAAACACCAATAATCATCTCTCTGAGTGTTGGTTTATAGAGAGTCGATACAGTCGGGCCGGTTCCAAAAACTGAGGTAAAAAAATGAGAGTTCAGCTCTTTGCTACTTGTCTTGTTGATACATTCTTTCCTGAAACAGGAGAAGCGGTCGTTAAACTTCTCCGACATTACGGGGTCGATATCAGTTACCCTAAAGAGCAAACATGCTGCGGAAAACCCCCTAATAGCGCGGGCTATAGAAAAGAAGCCAGGAAAGCGGCGGAGCACTTCATTTCAGTTTTTGATGGAACCGACCCGATTGTTATCCCATCGGGATCATGCGCTTCAATGGTAAAGAACCATTACCCGGATCTCTTTAAGGATGACCCCAAAATGTTTAGAAAAGCTGAAGCAGTAGCTAGGAGAACCTTTGAATTCTCCCAGTTTCTTGTTCATGTCTTAAAAGCTCACAAGTCAGCGTTTCCAAACGGGCGTGGGAAAATAACCTATCACGCTTCATGTCAATTAACTCGGGAACTCGGTGTCAGAACTGAACCAATCGAACTGCTGAACTCCATAAACGGAGCGCAGTTCGTCCCTATGAAGAATGCGGATCGCTGTTGTGGTTTTGGCGGCGTTTTCATGGGAAAAATGCCGGAAATCTCTATGGCTCTGGCCGACGACAAAGTCGACTCCATTCTGGAAACGAAAGCGGACATTGTTACTGGCTGTGATCATGGGTGCCTGATGAACATCATGGA
>JACWAG010000198.1 GCA_014874425.1 Syntrophaceae bacterium
AAATGATTGAACTCGGCATGGCTCAAACCGACGGGGGACTGTTCCGGACCATCTGATCAACAGGCGCCATCTGAGGTAAACCAGATTCTAGGCGTGTTTCGTTTCTGAAGGTTTCTCGTTTTGTATTGATGGGAGATAAATATTGAATGTGGTCCCTTGGCCCGGCTCACTATGGCATTGTATTTGGCCTCTGTGGTTTTTAATGACGCCATAAACCGTGGAAAGCCCCAACCCTGTACCTTTTCCAACTTCTTTCGTGCTAAAAAATGGTTCATAGATATGCGCCAGTGTCTCGTTGTCCATTCCGCTCCCAGTGTCAGACACGGCGAGTAACACATAACGTCCAGGATCAACTCCGATATGTTGTCTGCAATACGTTTCGTTCAGTTCAACGTTTGATGTCTCTATCGTTAGTGTCCCGCCATCCGGCATGGCATCCCTAGCGTTGATCGCGAGATTCATTAGGACTTGTGACATTTGCGACCGGTCTGCCTGAATCGGATCAAGATCATCGCTGAGTTTTAATTCGATACTGATAGTCTTGGGAATTGTTCGTGTCAGAAAACTCCGAACCTGAACTATTTCCTGGTTTAAATCACATTGACTCAGATCAGGCTCAGATTTTCTGCTAAATGTAAGTAAACCCTTGATCAGTTCAGCCCCATTCTTCCCTGCCTCATAGATTTTCTGGACATTGGAATAACCAGAATCGTTTTCCTTTTCGCCTGCCAAGAGTAACTCTGAATATCCCAACACAACCTGCAGAATGTTGTTAAAATCGTGTGATATTCCCCCCGCAAGAGTCCCTATCGCTTCCATTTTCTGGGCATGAAGAAGTTGCCGCTTGAGATTTTCACTTTCCAGTTCGGCTCGATTTCTGTCAGTAATATCTTCTGAAATACTCAACAAATATTGGGGATTGCCGCTGGAGTCAAGAACCGGCAGTTTCTTGGTGCGCAGTATTCGTTTCCCCTTGAGTTTCGTGTCCATTTCTTCTTCAGGGATATCGACAAGCTTTCCGGTGGTCAGCGCCAGCTTGTCCTTTGAAGTAAACATATCAGCTTGAGATCGAGGAAACAGGTCGTAGTCGGTTTTCCCTAACAAATCATCACGAGAACATCCTAAAAGGTCCTCCCCCGCCCTATTGAGACGGACTAGGCTTAGCGTTTCCGAATCCTTGACGAAAATCATATCCGGTATGTTTTCCAGGACCTGATTTAGAAACATCTCACTTTTTTCAAGCTCTTCTTCCGACCGCTTCGTATCCACTAATGTTTTGGCGAGTTTCAAATTGCTGTAGCTAAGTTGGCCCACCATCGATGCAAATTTCGAATAAAATGTCATCACTGTGTCTACTTTTTCTCGGCTCCATCGCGGAACTCTTTTAAGAGCCTCAAGATATTCATCCTTATCAAACCCGTAATGTTCCGCCTGGGCAGAAAAAACAGCCAAGTCCAAGTCTTCATCATCAAATAGAAATTGTCCTAAAAGAAGATTGCCGACACGTTTACCACCCATAAAAATTGGTGTGACGATGTCCCACATGTTGTTTTTACATTTATAGCGTCGATACTCCCATTCCTTAACATCAGCGGTGAGTTCAATTGCGCTTTCAATACAATTTTGGTGAGTGACAGGATGGACACGATGGAAATTCTTGCAAATGTCCTGCCAGCCAGTCACGACAATTACATTTCCCTTCAAATCGCTTATTGTGACACCGATGTTTGTCAGTTTGTAAAAATCATCCATGAGTGACTGGATTCTGGGTCCACCTATTACATTTCTAAATTCATCTTCCTCAATTTTGTATTCAGGAGACATGAGGTTGGAGAGCTTAAGGCGGAGATTTTCTTCACTCGCCCTTAAAGCGTCTTCCGCTAGTTTACGGTCAGTAATGTCGGTCATGAGGCATAAAGCGGCCGGTCTCCCTTCCCAGATGATTAGGGAAGATTTCATCTCCACCCACTTTACGGTTCGATCCTTGCAAACAATTCTGAATGGATATTCATACGGGGTTGTCGCTCCTTGTCGTCGAGACGCATAATATTGCGAGACCAATTCCCGATCATCCGGATGGACAAAGTCCACTATAGCGTCGGCGGCTAAGGCTTCCTGTTCTGAATACCCTGTAAGTTCTCTGCAAGCCGGATTTACGAACTTGATTGGTCCATCCTGGTATACGAATATGGATTCGCTTGTCCGATCAACGATCTGACGATATTCATCAGGTACATTTGAAGAGTTTCGCAATTCTTCGTGTTTAGCCCGGGCAGCTTCTGATTCATCCAACCTATTGCGTATTTCCGACAATTCTTGGAGAAGCTGCTCCTTTGACTTTTCCTGATCAAGCATGCAGGAGTTCCTTTACCGATAGAGGACCTTTTTTAATTCAACACCGCCCATGGCCTCAAGGCGCTGAATGTTTTCTGAGTAATAGAGACTAATAATTGTCGCTAAGAGTAGATTCTATCGCTGTAAGTAGTTGCGATATGTTATAGGGTTTATGGACAAAACCCTTGGCAAAACGCATGACCTCTTCCTCAAGATTCGTGTCGGGAGAAAAACCGCTTGCGATCAAGACCTTTACCAAAGGATTAATCTTTAACAGTTCTCTTAAACAATCTTGGCCGGACATCACCGGCATGAGCAGGTCCAACACCACTAGCGATAGTTTTCCGTCACGACTCTGGTAGATTTCAAGGGCTTCAGCGCCATTAGCCGCCGTAATCACCGAGTAACCGGCTTCCGCCAAAATCCGTTTCGCCTGAACGGCTAAAAATGGGTCATCCTCCACAAACAGAATGGGATGTTTCTCAACTGTCTGAACTGAGGTTTTACGTTTTCGTGAGGATTTCTGCGGAGGCTCAACAGTGGGAAAATATATTTTAAATTCGGTTCCCTTGCCGGGTTCACTATCACAGGTTATGTTACCGCCGTGCTGCGCCACGATTCCCTGAACTACAGACAGGCCAAGCCCGGTTCCCCTTGTTGTGCCCTTTTCC
>JACWAG010000199.1 GCA_014874425.1 Syntrophaceae bacterium
AGTCTATTGTTTTAAGGATAACCGAAGTCTTCCCGGAAGATGGAGGGCCCGAGACGGTGACGAGCCGGATCATGAATCACACCTTTCCTTTGTTACGCCAAGCGTCTGAAAACACCTCGGTGGTGTATGCCTTGAGCTGTTCGAGATCATTTGACTTGATATACTCCCAGCCCAACCACTTGAATGACGCATTCTCCGGCAATTTATTATCAACATCTGGATTAAGTGACGGAAAGCATGCTTGGGCGCTCTTGGCTCCCATTTCCGCCCCGGTGATACATTCTATGATCGGTTTTAGAACAGCCCTTGCTGATTCTTTTATGAGCAGGTAAATGGGGCTGGTGAGGGCTCCATCTTCTGGCCACACAAGCTGTACATCGGTTGAAGGGCTTCGCGCCTGGGCCCAAAACCAGGGAATGATATATACCGCAGTTCCTTTGGAATTTGACGATGCGGCTGCCCTGGCCATTTGCGCCGGATGCCACGATTCCCGGATGTTGGCGGCGAGTTGAATCAAGCCGGTTTCTCCATGTTCCCTAAAAAAATATAGCAACGGCGCTTCGGCGACCAGACCTTCCGAACCGTTAATGATGACACCATCCTGAAACCGCGGATGTAACATGTCGCTCCAACAACGTGGCATGGGCCGATTCCCGAGCTTTCTTTTGTCGACCAACATGACGTACGGAAACACAGAGTAGATCGTATACCATCCATCGGGGTCCCGAAACCCAGCATTCTCGAACTGCTCGTTGATCTTGCCGGTCCAGGCGGTTCGGAAATACCCTCGTTTTACAAAACGATCTACAAATTCCTTCCTGAAAAAGTCTCCAAACCCCATTGACGCGACGATGTCCGGAAAATCGTCTATGCTTTTAGCCGACCACACGCCGTCATATTCGTCCTCATAATGACCACATCCCATGGGAATGTAACTATTCAATTTGATGCCGCTTTCTTTGCTGTATTGGTCCAATACAGGGTCAAGATGCTCTTTGAATGTTGGCTTGAACTGACATGCGGCATATGCCAGAAGATGTAATTTCGAGCGGGTAGATTGCCTGATTTCACTAAAGATTTTGTCTTTAGGCGTTTCCATGCTGACTCCATGCGACCCTAGTTTGCTCTAGCGGCCAGTGATAAGGTTTTACGGCACGTCTCCCACCCGCCGTTTTCAGATATTTGCCATCCTAACATCAGAAACTCGTCAATATGATGGAAGGTAGCGTCCATGAATTTTTGGGCTAAATCCTCGTTGGCGCCGTGCAAGACCCCTACCCCGAAGACTATTTCTCCAGTGAGTTCCTGAGACAACGTTTCAACCTCCTTAAGTTCAAAAGCCCTGGCTACCGTCGAGAACACTATGCCAGCGTCGACCTCTCCAAATTTCACCATTTTCGCCACGCCATGCACTGAAGCAGGGCGAGTCAACAGAGGGCCCTTTGCGTTTACCACATTCCAAAGATCGAGTTCTTTAAGCGCTCTTTCAGAGTATGGACCGATTGGGGCTTTAGGACTGCTGATTGCCACTGTTACCCCGTCATGAACAATGTCTGCTATTGATCCAATTTTCGACTCTGCAGCTTCTGAGACCACTAAGACCGCGTTTGTAGTCAAGAATCTTTTTGCTGTGACGAGCCGATTTTCTTGTTCCAGCTTTTCTATGTAGTTCCAATCAGCCGGATAGTAAACATCACAAGGCGATCCACGTTGCATCAGCTCATAAAGCCTACCCGAGGCGCCATAATGTGGAATTACCGTCACTTGTTTACACTTCTGGAATTTTTCTATTACCACGTTTAAGGGGGTTTCTAACGCCGCGGCCGCAAATATCGTCAGTCCGATTTCTTGACGCACGCCACTTTTATTTTTGTCACTCATTGTCCAGCCTCCCTGGCGTTCAACCATTCCAGTACGTGCAATTTCTGCGAACTTGAAACATGTCACTTGAAGAAAGGGATCAGTGTGAAAACGTTTCGTTTCGGAATCCATTGATAATATGAGCAACTATTGCGCCAGAACAACTGATTGTTCATAACAGGTTGATATTAGGCTACATGTTAATCTGAGAACACATTTGGAATGTTTCATTTTTGTCAACACTTCTTACATTGTCTACAGAAGTGTAACATTCCAAGAAGCGGTACTTTCAGCGGTGTTTAAAAAATGCCTCAGGATATCCGTAACAATCTTATCCACCTTTTGTTCTAAGTCCATATCAAGAATTAAGGCGGCAAAAATATCTTTGATGGCGGGAATCCAACTTATCAGTCGTCCGATAATATCTCAAAAGACTGAGTACATATTTTTATTGACAATCTACTATCATTATGGATATGTTTGCACAGACATAACATACTACTGACACGACTCTTTTATAAAACGTGTGGGGGAGAGTATCTATGTATCAAATCAGGATACTCAAGATATTGTGTATCTTGCCGAGAAGGATGAGAGTTTTGCGGCATAATTCACATTGTGAGTAGTCATTATCGGACTGAGGTATAGTGGGATGAAAAGTTGGAACGCATGGTTGATTATTACGTTAATTGGGTTGGGAATTTTTACGACAGTGGGAAAATCCCTGGCATGGGAATTCTCGATGGATGGGCAATTTAACTGGGAATATGA
>JACWAG010000200.1 GCA_014874425.1 Syntrophaceae bacterium
GATAACAATAAGTCTCACAGTTTTAATGTTCTGATTGAAGGGATAAAGCGTCTGATCGAGGATAAATGATTGGGTACCGCGTAGATCGAGCGCCGCGGCTTGAAGATCAATGGCGACTGGTTTTTCGATTATTGCACCAGTCTTCTATTGCACCAAATCCAGCGGACGTTGGTGCAATGACCGCCGGATTTGATGCAATAAAAAAATAACATAAAATCAGGTATCTGCGCAACCGTATTATAGTGGTCCAGGGGAAAAGGACAGCGGTATAAGCGCACAAGTTGCTCTAAACTTGTTAAAGCGAAAAAGTCGTCGAAAATGACAAAGAGAAACACAAAGAACCACGGCACGCTGTTCAAAGGCGAAGGCTCCATCGGATGCTGTTAAGAAGCAACAGAGACTTTCTGAGCTGGCGGATCGTTTTCATATTTAATAGCGTTGAATCTCAAATCAACGGGAAGCCTTTTCTGATTATTTGAGACAAACTGGCGATTCTTTCCATAATGCCAAGAACTCGTGACATTGGTTCAATGCGGAGGTATGATTAGGCAAAGAGCGACAGACAGAAGGACCTTGGTCATGAGGACGTTTGAGAGAATATCGTTTGACCCGAGGGTTATGGGCGGAAAACCTTGCATCCGCGGGATTAGGGTAACCGTCGGCATGGTTGTCGGCATGGTTGCGTCAGGCCACTCTAGAGAGACAATCTTATCTCTTTATCCGTACTTGGAAAGGGAAGATATAGATGAGGCTCTTTCCTACGCCGCATGGAGGGCAGAGGAAATTGACGTGCCACTGGCCCATGCCTCGAAATGAAGATTCTCGTACGCCCGAGTCTGCTTGAAGATCTGGTCCTGTCTGTTTTGGCCCAGTTCCAAAAGAATCTAATCGAAGGCGCATTAATCAGTGTCGACCAAGATATATCCCGAGTTCGTATTCTCCCAATACATTAGCGTTCTAAACAACAAATGGTAAGGGGAAATGGTCAATTCCACAACAAGCGCATAGGGCCCTCCACGCTGAACCAAGTAAAAAGTCGGCAATTCCACCGGAATAAAATAGCGCTGTGAAAAAGCAGTTACAAAGAGGTAAAATTCTACTACGTTGAAATTTGATCTCCGTAAAGTTGAAATATTTACCACATGCTGGTAAATATGTGGCCATGTATAGGCGAAATATCCTCAATAATATCCTGGATGCCCTATCGGATACACCTGTTGTTTTCCTGCGTGGAGCAAGGCAAACAGGAAAGAGCACCCTCGTCTATCACAACAATCCTTGACCGGGACATCAGGGACCTGGCCCAGATTCAAGACCTTGCAGTTCTGCCGAGACTTCTCCAGCTTCTCGCTGGCCGGACAGCAACCTTGCACAATCAGTCGGAGGTATCAAGAAGCAGTGGGATCCCGAACAGCACACTCTCTCGATACATGACGCTCCTGGAGATGACTTTTCTTGTGCAAACTCTTCCCGCCTGGTCGTCCAACCTGGGAAAGCGCTTGGTGAACGCTCCAAAGCTCTTTATGGTAGACACTGGGCTTGCTTGTCACTTACTTCGTCAGAGGCATCCTAATCTACAATGGAAGGGAAATTGTGCCGTTCGAGAAAGACCTGCATGCCGTCCCAGTTTCCATCTTGACTGATCTTTTCAAGGAGTATCATATTTATGAAGACAAAATTACTGGTAATAGGAGGAGTAGCGGGAGGCGCTACTGCGGCCGCCAGGGCCCGTAGGTTAAACGAACAGGCTGAAATCATACTTTTTGAGCGTGGCGAGCATATTTCTTTCGCAAACTGCGGATTGCCTTACTATATTGGCGGCATTATTAAAGACCGGGCCAACCTGCTTGTGACCACCAGTAAATCCTTTACGGCGCGCTACGATATAAACGTGCGTATAAACTCTGAAGTTTTGGCGATAGATAGAAATAAAAAAACAATCTTGGTCAGGGATCTCCATTCTGGCGAACAGTATACCGAATCTTATGACAAAATTATCCTTGCTCCTGGCGCTGAACCGGTAAAACCACCTATTCCAGGTATTGATCTGGATGGTGTTTTTCATCTCCGTGACATTCCAGATTCGGACCGAATAAAAGGCATGATTGATTTAAGGGGGCCGAAGTCGGCAGTGGTAATTGGGGGCGGTTTCATAGGGCTTGAAATGGCTGAAAACATGGTTCTTCGAGGGGCTTCAGCGACAGTTATAGAGATGGGGCTCCAGGTAATGGCGCCTCTGGATCCCGAAATGGCCGCCATTGTTCACGCCCATCTAAAAGAACAGGGTGTTAAGCTTGTTCTTGGCCAAAGAGTTGAATCCATCAATTCAAGAAATGGTGGATTGTCGGTGAAAACGTCTGGCGGAATGGAATACGAATGTGATCTGGTTATTTCAGCCATAGGGATAGCGCCGGAAAACAAGTTGGCGAAAGAGGCCGGTCTGGAATTGGGGCCTCGAGGTCATATTCGTGTAGACGCTACCATGACCACATCAGATCCGAATATATTCGCAGTGGGAGACGCTGTTGAGATAAGCGACTTTGTTACTGGTTTCCCAACGTCGGTAGCGCTCGCAGGGCCTGCGAACAAACAGGGAAGAATTGCGGCGGATAATGCAATGGGCAGGCGGTCGCTATATACCGGCGCTTTAGGGACATCAATCGTGAAAGTTTTCGATCTGGCCGTCGCTGGTACGGGATCAAATGAAAAGACCCTGGCAAAGCATGAGATCCCGTTCATGATAAGCTACACTCATTCCGGTTCCCATGCCTCATATTATCCGGGCTCGACGCCAATGGCCATCAAACTCATTTTCTGCCCAAATACAGGTAAAATTCTTGGAGCGCAAATAGTTGGCGCTGGTGGTGTTGATAAACGTATTGACGTCCTGGCAACAGCTATTCATGGTGGCATGACGGTTATGGACCTCGAAGAGCTTGAACTGGCGTACGCTCCGCCATATTCATCAGCAAAGGACCCGATCAATATGGCTGGCTTCGTCGCTTCAAATATCATGAAAGGGGACATGGCGATTGCTCACTGGCATGAATATGTTAGTTTGCGTCAGGATGGTGCGGAATTTCTAGATTTACGTTCCAGAGAGGAAATCGAAACCGCCGGAGCTATACCGGATTCTCGTCACATACCACTAAATAGATTAAGAGCGGCGCTACCAGGCCTAGACAAGGACAAGCAGTATATACCCTATTGCGCCGTAGGCATGAGAGGTTATCTCGCTCATCGAATACTTGTTCAAAATGGCTTTAAGTCGAGGAACCTTAGTGGAGGCTACCGGACCTTTGTAGGGGCGGAAGAGGAAATCATGAGAGAGTCCCCCGAAATGGAGCTATGGCTGAGTGAATAATACAGTCAAGGAGTGAGTGCAATGGCAAAAGTCTTTCTAGCTGGTATCAAAAAAGGATCATCTGAGCAGTTGATAGGTGAAGCCGTACGAGCTTCGGTAGAAGCTGTTACCGACTTCTCCTGGCTGTCTAAGGGGGATTCGGTGTTCATCAAACCTGCCCTTAACTCGGGACATCCTTATCCGTCTACCACTAGCCCACAGGGAATTGCGGCGATGGTAAAACTTCTGAAGGATAGGGGAGCTGGACGGGTTGTGCTGGGTGACATGTCCGGCATCGAGCATGTCAAACTGTCACCTGGCGGTGTTTCAGGCAGCACACGCATGTTGATGGAGAAATGTGGTATGGCAAAAGTCGCATTGGAAGCCGGCGCTGAGCTGCATTTTTTCGAGGAGGCTGGTTGGGACGCATTCTATGAAGATTTGCCATCCTCCGGTTATCACTGGAAAGAAGGCCTGATGTTGCCAAAAATCCTTCAGGAAATGGATCACATTGTTCTCATGCCAAGGTGTGGCCGTCATACTCTTGCCGGGAGTACTCTGGGATTAAAGGCCGCCGTCGGTTACTGGCGTACTGATACCCGATTGGAGTACCATAAGGACGCTACCAGTTTTTATGAAAAAGCCGCTGAAGGTAACACAGTCAGCACACTGCTTAACAAACAACGGATGGTAGTATCAGTCGCAGATAAAGTGCTAACCACTTTTGGACCGGACAAAGGATATGTAGTCGAGCCGTTTACAGGATTGGTGATCTCGTCGCAATCCATAGTCGCTCACGATATGGTTTCACTGGCCTGGCTAATGCTAAACAGGCTTGAAGCGCCAACATCGGAATTGATATGGTTCAAAGACCCGAACACGTCTCAATTCGTCGTGGATGTTGCAAACCGTTGGGTTGTCAGCATGCTAGGTAATGTGATCGAGGCTTCCCAGGCTGACACTCTCGAAAGAAATGAAGTCAAAAGTATTTGGGATGACAGGACCTTGAATCGTGCTTACCAAGTCTTTGGCGGCAGACCCACAATTGAGTTCGAGGATGCAAATGACCTATTCCCTGCGGATTTAAAGCGGCGGTTGGTGGAAATGACAACGTTCGGTCTGGACCGTTGATAGATGGAGCTTTTTAATTCAAGGCTTTTCGGCAGAGTCTAACTGAGGCCGATCATTACTCGAAATAGGAAATTCCCAAGAAATGTTGATATCGTAGGGATTCACAGCATGTCGCTTCCGCGTGGCAATGAACTATGGGGTCATCCGAAAGGCCTTTTCATACTGTTCTTGACGGAAATGTGGGAGCGCTTTTCCTATTACGGAATGAGGTCATTGCTGGTTTACTACATGGTTAAGCAGCTAATGTTTACCCATGGGTTCGCTTCGCAGGTTTACGGTCTTTATACGGGCTTAGTCTATTTGTCACCATGTGTGGGGGGAATTATAGCAGATCGTTTCCTCGGACGACGCAAAGCCGTTATTGTAGGGGCGGTGTTGATGGCCATAGGACACTTCATGATGGCGGTAGAATCTCTTTTCTTCGCTGCCCTCTTAGTCCTGATCCTGGGAAACGGTTTTTTTAAACCGAACCTTTCTACTCAGGTGGCTGACCTTTATAATCCGCTTGATCAAAGACTCGACAGCGCCTTTAGCATATTCTATGTCGGGATAAACCTTGGGGCGCTTTTCTCGCCGTTAGTTTGCGGTTCTTTGGGCGAGATTTATGGTTGGCATTATGGTTTTAACGCCGCGGGTGTAGGAATGATAGTCGGGCTGTTGATCTATCTTCTTGGCCAGAAATGGCTTGCGCCTAATCTGCTTGTCAGAGAGACACCGGCTGAAAAAGAAACAAATCAAATTCAAAGAAGTCAGGAAAGAGAAAAACTTTGGGCGCTATTGGCTATTGGCGTGGTAAGTGTGGCTTTTTGGTCCGCCTACGAACAACAGGGGAATACTCTGGCGCTGTGGGCCGACGCTTGTACTGAGCGTCACATCCTTGGTTGGCAATTGCCCGCCACATGGTTTCAGGCCCTAAATCCAGCTTTTATCTTAATGTTGACCCCGATTGTAACAACTTTCTGGGCGTGGCAGTCCAGAAACCGTGAAGAGCCATCAGCCATATTAAAAATGGCGATTGGCTGTTTTCTGTTAGCGACGGGATTTCTGATTATGGTCCCCGCAGCGTGGTTATACGAAGAGGATGGGTCGCGAGTAGGGATGTCCTGGCTCATTTCCTTTAATCTGATCGCAACCCTTGGTGAATTGTATCTGGCTCCAGTTGGACTTTCACTGGTTACCAAACTGTCCCCAAAACGTGTTGTCTCAATGATGATGGGAATTTGGTTCCTGTCATACTTTGCCGGGAACTATGCGGCGGGGTTCCTGGGCCAATATTGGGATGAGCTGGCCAAAGAAAACTTTTTTATCATGATCGCCACAATTGCCTTTACCGCCGGAATGGCTATGCTATTAATCCTAAAACTCCTAAGACGGGCCCTGGGCCTGAAAGGCGTATTTAGTAACCCGATTGACCTCCAACCATGATATACAGAATAAAATGTCGAAAGGCGCAAAACCGTAATGAAAAAAATTGGAGTCTGGCTCGTCGGGGCCTTAGGTTCCATCTCTGTGACTGTAATTCTAGGGTCTCTTTTATTGAAGAAGGGTATGAGCCATTCTACAGGTATGGTCACGGAGACCGAGCCGTTCAAACGACTTGATCTTGTTCCATTTGAGGCAATGGAATTTGGTGGCTGCGACATACGCAGTGGGAAATTATACGAAACCGCAAATCAAATCGTCCAAAAGACGGCAGGGATCGATCCTTCTCTTGTAACGGCCGTTGAGGCGGAACTTGCCCAAATTGAAAGAAATATCCGCCCTGGAACATCGTTCAACTGTGGCGAGGCCATAGGACAAATCTCCGCTGTCTCACTGGAAAGTGGCAAATCATTACGGGAAGAGATTAAAGAAGTTGTCAGCCAGATCAACGCTTTCAAGTCATCCAACGGACTTGATGAAGTTGTGGTCGTGAACCTTGCGTCTACAGAGCCTCTTCTCGAACTCAAGGATTACCACCACGACATCACCGCTTTAGAGCATTGTATTGACAACAACTCAAAGGACTCGCTCCGAGCGAGCGCCATCTACGCTTATGCGGCGATCCTGTCAGATTGCCCTTACATCAATTTCACGCCATCTAATGGGGCCCTCTTCCCGGCTTTAGTCCAACTGGCTCAACGCAATGGTGTGCCGGTCATGGGCAATGATGGCAAGACAGGGGAAACCCTTGTAAAATCTGCCTTGGCGCCGATGTTTAAGAGCCGAAACCTTGAAATATTGAGTTGGGAAGGTTTCAATATACTTGGGAACATGGATGGTAAGATACTGGATTGTGAGGAAAACAGGCAATCCAAGATCAAAACTAAAGACGCGGTCCTTGGGAAGATCCTTGGTTACACGCCTCATTCTCAAGTCCATATAAACTACGTGCCCTCTCTGGGTGATCGAAAGACAGCATGGGATTTCATTCACTTTCAGGGCTTTCTCGGAACAAAGATGTCATTGCAATTTGTCTGGGAAGGATACGATTCCGCGCTGGCCGCTCCATTGGTACTGGATCTGGTACGATTTGCGGAATTGGCCCACCGGCGAGGCGAAGCCGGCCTGATGCCCCATCTCTCATCCTACTTTAAGGACCCGATTGGCGTGAATGAGCATGGGCTGCATGAGCAATTTCAGATGCTTATGAAATATGTGGA
>JACWAG010000027.1 GCA_014874425.1 Syntrophaceae bacterium
AGGCTTAGTCCCGCATGGAAAGCGGCCATAAATCCAATAGCGATCGCAATTAAGATTTGAGCGGTATTACGGACAATATTTCGTTTCCATACTGTGGCCGCGACTGCGATCAGAATAGCCACACCGTAAGAAGCCGATGAATATATTCGACTCGCCTCGTTAAAATTGAACCATGCGGGATGAGGATCGCTAAGGAACCCCCATTTGGCCAAGACGGTATCAACAATTTTGGGAGCGGAACTTCCATAGCCTGCTATTTGATACGGGGCCATTCCCAGGAATAGTATCCCAAACCCTAAAAGAACCATGTACAGCGTCTCATTCGGCAAATTTTGAACGCTATTTTGCTTGTGCGATTGTCCGTTTGTGTGTCCGTTTTGTGTCTTATAGATGACGAAAATGGACCAGATCGTAGTCATCGCGCCCAAGAAAACGGGCCATGACAGTCCCGGAAGAGATTTGAACGGCGCGATCAAGTAAAAAGGCAGAAGAACCAAATAGGACCACAGCAATTCGATTGACGGAGACAATCCAGCAGCGTCGACAACTCCTCCGTTCATGAATGTGTATCTACAAATAATCGCCCCGGTGAATGATCCAAATATAGCGCCTGCAAGAAAAATTAGGAATCTTTTGTCGGAGATCGTCCGATTGCGCTTGTGAATCGGCCAAACCAGTAACGGTATGACAAAAATAAGAAAACTCGGCGCTTCGTATGTGAGAAAAGAACAAAGGTAAAGACAGACTGGAATTACTAGCCGTGGCCACGACGAGGGTTTTTCCGACCAAAGCTGAAACGTCAGTGTGGAAGCCCAAAACAAGAGCAGACTGATTCTGGAATTATCTGTAAAAACAATGTATGTGAGGCAGGAGACCATCGGGAGAAAGAATGCGACCATGGTAGACAAAACGACAAATGATGAACGTGAAGGGAAAGCCTTGGACAAACATTTTCCCATGAGAATGCAGGATGTCGCCAGAAGGGACAACGAAGCGAAATGAAAGGCGATTCTGTTAAATCCGAAAAGCTCGAACATAGTGACGCAGTAAATCCCCTCAACAGGCCGTAGAAAATCTTTCGCATATCCCAATATAGAGCCTGGGAATTTGTGCCAATACGCCCAACCAAGGACCCACCAGTCATCGCCATCAAAACCGAAGTTCCCTGACATGATCGTTAAAATAAGGCAATAGGCGAACAAACCTCCGCCCAATAGCCATAAACAAGATATTTTCTGTTTTGTGAATCTGAAATAATTCAAATGGTTAGTCTGTTGGAGGTGAAAACTCATTCATCTTTATACAACTCCGGATAAAGTCTTCTAGCGCATTCCGGACATATACTATGGGTAAATTCGGCTTCAGAGCGATCTCGTATATAAGATTCGATCTGTTCCCAATATCCTTTGTCATTGCGAATTTTTTTGCACGATGCGCAGATCGGAAGGAACCCACTGAGAGTCTTGACTTTGGCCAGAGCTTTTTCCAGATCTTCAATAAGTTTCTGTTTCTCCTGCTCTGCAAGTTTAAGAGAAGTGATTTCATTGACTGTCAAAAGCAAATGATCTTCACCTCCAGACTTGAAACGGCGTAAATGGCAGTCCAGCCAGACCTTTTTACCAAAAGTAGTCATAATGTAAACTTGGCGCATTTTCTCAGCGCCTGTAGACAGCGTCTTTTCTGCGTCATCCAGGAGACCGGAAACCTTCCAAGATTCAAGATGACGAAAGTTTTGGCTCACTACAAGTTCTTTAGTTCCTCCCATGATCCGAGTCATTGCTTCATTGACAAAAGTTGTGCGCCCGTCCGAGCTGTATGTGGCCATCCCAACGCAAGAAGTCGCCAGGATCTTTTCGTTAAATTCAAGGGCTTCAGTCAGACGCTTTTCCGTGTCTTTCAGTCTCAATATGGAATTCACTCGAGCAAGAAGTTCACGATTCGGGACCGGTTTTGCGATGTAGCCATCAGCGCAGTGGTCTAATCCATTGGCCTGGCTGTCTGAGTCGGTCTTAATACTGGATAAGAGAACCACATAAATGTCCTTTGTCTCAGGATTGGACTTGATGCGTTTACAAACATCCCTTCCGTCAATATCAGGCAGTACCACATCCAGCAATATCAGGTCGGGTTTCATCTCAGTCGCGAGTTTTAGACAGTCAGTCCCTGTAGACGCCTCTATGGTCTCGTAACCACCAGATTTCATAATTCGAGAAACGCCCTGAAGGGCGTAGAGTTGATCATCAACGATCAAAATTAGTGAAGACTGTTCCTTTTTCACGTTGGCCTCGTATCACTTTGGTTGAGTTTGCCCTAATTCGAAAGAAAACCCAAGTAGTGGGTGTCCAAAACAGTTTTGTTTAACAGAATGACGGCACGACTCCAATTTTTCTAATCAGTCGTTGAGGGTAACGCCACGTAGAACGTGGATCCTTTACCGACTTCGCTCTCCACCCAAACTCGCCCTTGGTGGCCCATCACGATTTTTCGAACAATCGCCAGGCCAAGGCCAGTGCTGTCTTCTCCTCCGGTCGATCTTACGCTGGTTCTCTGAAAAGGTTTGAACAGTTTATCTATCTCGTTGGCGGGTATTCCCTGGCCTTGGTCTTTGACGGAAATGACAGCTTCCTTGCCGGATCTCGCAACCTTTACATTTATGACGCTTCCTTCATTAGAAAATTTGATAGCATTCACAATCAGGTTGTTGAGGACCTGTTCAATTTTTGCGGTATCGACAAGGGTCTCAGGGATATCCTGGTCGTATTGAAAATCTATACTAATGTTTTTCTTGGAAGCCATTGTGTTGTTCAAGGTAACGTTATGTTGAATCAGGTCTATTAAGTCCGTCCTTGCAAGATTTAATTCCAACTTGCCGGATTCGATTTTCGCCACATCAAGAAGGTCGTTAACTAGCCGAAGCATGAACTGGCTGGAAGAATGTATTATTGAGACAAACTCGATTTGTTCAGGAGTCAGAACTTCCGACGCTTCATCGGAGAGAAATTCACTATACATTTGTATAGCGTTAAGTGGGTTACGTAAGTCATGGGCTGCGATACCAAGGAACCGGTTTTTCTCCTCGTTGAGTTTTTCCAGTTCAATATTTTTCTTGGTAAGTTCCCGTTGCAAATTGGCAAGCTCGTTATTTAGTCGGCCCAATTCATCGTAAAGCGTGCTTTCTTTTTGCTTCTGGTTCTTTTTTAGGTCTGCATGGGCCTTCATCGCTGAACGCAGACTATTGATTTGTTCGTTGCCCATTTGAGTCAGTTCGTTCACCAGTTTTTCCAACCCATCAGCAGTTTTGGCCGCTACAATAAGAAGTCTCTCGTTCCAAAGGGCGCCGGCAAAACTTAGAACCTCAACGAGATCGAGAATAGGAACGCCCAATTGCCAATCAAAAGCGGCTCCTTTTGACTTGATCTCTACAATAAAATTGAGTGATTTGCCTAAACTTCCACGCTCGACAATGGTGGACAGAGACTTTCCTGTGTGGATTCTATCGGTGAGTCCCAATTCGTCCCGGATTACTTCCAAAACTGTTCCGTCCAGGTCACAGAGAAATACAATTCCGATGTCAGGCTTCTGTTCTTTCATGAAAGGGACTTGTCCATGATAATTTGATTTGCCAGCGCTATTGCCTGTTGAGCGTCCTCGGCAAAACCATCGGCCCCAAGGCGGCTCCACAGACCGGGAGATGTACGTAATGCGTAACCTCCCACCAGAATCTTTACTTTCCTATTTCGATCAAATTCGCGGATATTTGAAATTAGTTCTTTGAGAGCGCTTCTGTGGAAAGGAATGGAAGCTGATATTCCAACCACGTCGGCTTCATGTTTATCTATAGCTTCTATAATGCTGGAAGCGGGAGTATTTGCGCCCATATAGTAGGTGTCCCATCCTTCCATTTCAAAAAAATCGGCGACCATCCTAACCCCAATCTCATGGAGTTCACCACCCACGCATGCAGCCACCAATTTACGACCAATTTTGTCAGTTGAGAAAATGTGAGAGTAAAGTTGTGACATGATAAGTTGAGTAGCGGCAGAGCAGAAATGCTCCTGAGCTATACTAACTTTGTTTGAGTGCCAAAGACGACCGATTTCGTACTGGGAACGCTGAAAAACGTGTAAATAGATGTCTTTAACGCTAACACCCTTGTCAACGGCCTGCAATATGAGATTAGCGGCCAAACGTCTATCACCGTTAAGAAGGGAATCCAGGTATTGCGTAGCCAAGTCATGGAGGGGAGTGTTCACTGTAATGTATGAAGGTTGAGCTGCAAGTTCATCCTGTATTCGGTTCATGGCAGTCAGGATATATTCGTGTGTAATCTCCGCCATTTCAAGGGAAAGTCGTTCGCGTAAAACTTCTTCGGTACATTTAAGCATTGCTGGCAAAGCTTCGGACGGGATCTTTATCCCTTCGAATAGTTGTTTTAGCCACACTACATAATCGCCAAACAGGGTGGGATCGGATTGGTTAAGGGCTTCAACAAGATAGCTAAAGTGGTGATTCGAGTCCCGCAAGCTCAATTCCCGGCCTTTATCCCCATATGGCTCCCATATTTCGGGCTGAAGCTCATATTGGCGGGACACTATGGCTTCTGAAAGGGAATTTCGTTGGGTGTCAATAATCTTAGCGATCTCTGCATTTATTTCCTGCATCGCAGACTCCTCTCAATGTCAGAGATGTAAGGAGCGTTTCGGGAAATAGGGGTTATCCCAAGTGACTCAACAACAGCGTAACTTGAAAACTTCAAATGTCGATCAATTTTCTCACAATAGCAATTTTTTGTCACATCCTTTTGATTCATGTGGGCTATGATAAGTTACTTGCGCAAAGGCGCCGGATGTTGATAATTTGAGTCAGGTTCTACATTATTGTCGGAGACTGGACAGAAAAACGTTCCGGATAGGAGGCCACAATGCTGACACCATTCATGCAACGTCTCAGAGAATCTATCATGCCGTTACATGATGAAGCAGAGAAAGTCGGCCCGCTGCACGTGATTCCAGACAAAACTATTAGACACGAGGACTACATTAAGGTCTTGGAACGGCTGTATGGTTTCGTCTCTGTCGCGGAAAAAGTGATCGGATCGCAAATCGATGATCGATGTGTTGCGCTGGACTATCCCAATAGAACGAGAGTCAAGCACCTAGCGAACGATTTGGTATTTCTTGGCCGGTCTGAAGGCTCTCTTGAGCAATTGCCCTGTTTCGACGGTGTTTCTCGCCTGACTACATTACCTGATGCGCTTGGTTGCCTGTATCTGTTCGAAGGTTCCAGACTCGGTGGATTGGTTCTTTCTAAAGCCCTAAAGGAGCATTTCGGCTTTCAAAATTTTCAAGGATACTCATATTTCGCGTCAAATGGCGTAGATGTGCCCGCAATGTGGGCCTCTTTCAAGGATTTTATGGAAAATTACGTGCAGACCCAAGGCGGAGGCGATGAAATCATTGTAGCGGCGAAGAATGGTTTTGCGTCTCTTAACGAGTGGCTCGCCGGAGCATAAAACCATTAGGAGCATATTGGTAGAAGGGTTTTGATAACTCGTTCCCTACTTTAATGAAGTTACAAGTGTATATCCTCCAGAGGTCTAACAAATCAATTTCGAGCGCGGGGAAGTGTCAAGGCGAAGGCGAGGGCCAGGACGGGGAAGATGAGCATGGAATATAACGCCACGGTAAGACCATGATGGTCGGCGATTATACCCATAATGGGCACAGACAAACCACCCAGTCCGATAGCGGCGCCCAAAGTCACACCTGACGCTACCCCAATACGGGACTTAAGATAACTTTGCCCTAATAATACGACCGTGCTTGCGCTCCCGATGGTAGTGAAACCCACGAGGCCAAGACAGACCAGTCGTAGAACCCCGTGTGTGAGCATGAATCCTAGAAACAGAGGTGGAACTACGAAGAGCGAACCAACAAGCAAGGTTTTAAGGCCGATACGGTCCGCGACGAAACCGCCTAACCCTGACCCCAACGCTCCGGAAAGCATCATCAATGTTAAGGCTGAATTGGCTTCGGGAATTGAGAAACCGCGGACTTTGACGTAATACAGGGGGACAAACGTCATCATCCCGAAATAGAGGCATACTCTAAGGACAATTACTGCTGTCAGACGGGCAAAAGCCCCCCACTGAGCCGTATCATCATCTGCGGAAAACATCGTTGAACCGACGGGCGGACGAAACGAAGATAGTCGCGACAATTCTCTTGTTAGGCCAACGGCTACAACAACGGCCGGTATTATCATGAACAACGTACCGGGCAGTCCAAATCTCAGGATCAGAGGGGTTACCATGATGGGACCAAGGCTAAAACCGATGGTACCCCCGACCGTGAAATAACTCATACCAGCGGCTCTTTGTCCTGAAACATAGTTCGCGAAACGAGAACCTTCCGGATGATATGCCGCTACTCCCAATCCGCTAAGGAGCACACAAGCCACAAGTAGCCAGTACGTAGGCGCTATGCCGGCAAATGCCAAGCCTAGACCCCCGACAAGAACCCCGAAAGGCATTAACCACGGAATTGGATGGCGGTCAGAGTAGTATCCCAGAACCGGCTGAATCAGTGAAGACAGGACTGTCGCAGCCAAGACCAATCCGGAAGCGGCTACATACGACAATCCTCTCTCAGTGACCAGGAACGGGAGCAGGGCAGGGACAGCGCCCTGACTCACATCGTTGAACATATGGCTCACCGCCAGAAATACAAGTCCGCGGCGATCCATAGCGTCTTCTTTAATTGAAAGATCCTGTGTATCTTCTGTTGATTCTAATTGTTTAGGCTTTATTTCGGCCGAACAGGCGCCATTCATAAACAACAAGCCCTAAGTGCATGGTGACTTTCTTCGTAATCAATCAACACAAGATAATTCGTGGATCATAATTTACAATAGCGCAGATCTATTTTTTCGCGGAATTCTCTCCCGACTCTTTAGCTTTCGGATATCCTATGCATTGCGCAAGAGTAATCTTCTGATCCGGACGAAGCTTCATAGCCTCACTTAGCTTTGTCCTGTCCATATTAGCCCGAACTACCGTCGCGAGGCCTTCAGACGCGCTGTATAGGTAAACATTCTCACCGATAAACCCTGTGTCGGCTGCCGAAAGGAACCTTTTTTCAGCTTCCTGTGAGTCTCCCATCTTCGCAAAATCGGCGACATATACAAGATCAAGAGGGGCGTCTTTGACGTAGCCCTGCAATCCGGTCATGGCGCGCATATCGCCCGAAACGACAGGAACGAGTGTATTAGCCTTAGCGTCATATCTGTATACCCCAGCCTTCATAGTCACAAATATGTCTATTTCCTGGTGGTTAAGAGCAGAAGGGGCCGTTCTCCGGCCATCTGGCCTATTTATTCCAAACGCCGCCCAAAGTAGGTTCGATAAGGTTTGAGTCGAGAGTTCCTTCGGAGCAAATTCACGTGTAGTTTTCCTCTCACTCAAGACCTGCATCAATGGCTTGCCTTTGGTAATCTCAGGTTTGGGTAGTTGGATTGTTTGAAGATCCGCGGCCTGGGCCAATGTCCCCGTTATCAGAATTGTGGCTAACCCGAGGCACAAGGCCGTTACTGTCATTGATTTGATCATCTTTTTCTCCTTCACATTATTCCAGAAAGATTTGTCTCTATAAAGAGCCATAAAATAACACGACAACCATTACAGCATTTCGTTTCATGCAAAAGCATATCTAAGAGGAGTTTAAAATTGAGGCCAGAATGCCTATTTTTTCGGGTTTCCCCAAAATATGCAGGATATCATTCTCCATCAATTCTTGATCGGGGGTTGGATTGGCAATCAGGATCGAACCTCTTTGGATGGCTAACACTGTCACTTCAAATTTCTTCCTGATCTGCAGATCCTTTATCGATTTGCCGACCATCATGGACTTCGGAGAGGCACGGAGAGAGGATATTTGAATTTCTGAAAAATGCGACGCAATATCTGAGATTTTAGAAGGTTGTTCTGAAAAACTTCTGAACATGCGATAATGATCTGATCTGACCTGAGTTACAAATTTCTCGATTTCATCTCTCGGGGTCAGATATTTTCTTAAAACAAGAACCAAAATCTCAATCGACGCTTCATATTCTTCAGTCACCACCTCGTTTGCCCCGAGATTCGATAAAACGTCTATCTCAGACAAGAACCTAGTCCTTGCGACAATGTGAAGAGCTGGATTGATCCTTCTTGAAATCTCAATGATCCGGCGAGTCGCCCCCGGGTCAGAAATCATTATTACAAGAACCCTAGCTTTTGTGATGCCAGAGCGCCTTAGAACCGGACCGGTTGTGGCGTCCCCATAGAATATTGGAGCGCCTTTAGCTCGCTCGTCATGTACCGTCCTCGGATTCAGTTCAATGATCACCGTAGGGATGTTGGCTTTCGTAGCAGCCCGATTCAGATTTCGTCCTCCTATGCCGTACCCTACAATTATGATGTGATTATGCGCTTTTGGTATTTCCTGACGCTCACGGATACGAGGGGAGCCTTTAAGCAAAAACCTGGGTACGGGAAGAGCCTGAGCGAACCTGGTAATACGATTTCCGGATTGCATTAGCATTGGGGTCAATATCATCGTCACAATTGAAAGTCCCAGGAATAACTGATAGGTCTGATGATCAATCAACCCCAACCCTGAACCAGCTTCAGAGAGCACAAAAGAGAATTCTCCTACCTGACATAGAGCGATACTTACAAGTATCGCCGTTCTGAACGGGAACCCAAGCGTTATCGCTGAGATTCCAGAGGCCAAAAATTTCAGGATTATTACTATTGTGATTGCTACTGACAAACCTGGAATATTGGCAAAAACGAATCTAAGGTCTAGCAGCATACCGATAGACACGAAAAAAAAGCTCGTAAACAAATCTCTGAATGGCAAAATATTTCCGAGCGCTCTTTCACCAAATTCAGATTCTGAAACTATAAGGCCAGCAATAAATGCCCCCAGCCCCATGGACAAGCCTAATGCGGAAGTTAACCAGGTCGCGCCCAGGCCAATCAAGACAATACCCAGCACAAAAAGTTGCTGACTCCTTATGTCAGCGATCCGGAACAGGAACTTCGGCGCAAGCCACTTGACTGAAACGAAAACAATGAGGGATATAGCAATTCCTTTTAATGCAAGATCAACAAGGGAAAGGCCAAATGACAGGTTTTTTCCGGCAAGAAACGGAGCAGAGAGCATCATGGCCACAACGATAATATCCTGGAATATCAATATCCCTACTATTAGCTTTCCGTGAGGACTGGCGGTTTCGGCCCTTTGTTGAAGTATTTTCAGGACAATCGCTGTACTGCTCAAAGATAATAGGAATCCGAAAAATATCGACTGGTTTGTTCCCATTCCAATGATGGTGGCTAGCAACGCTCCACCTATTGCAGAAAGACAAACCTGGATCGCTCCGCCGAGCAAGACCAATCTTTTGATATTAAGCAAATTTGAAAGGGAAAACTCTAAACCAATAGTGAACAGTAAACAGACTACCCCTATTTCGGCTAACTGTTCGACCTCAGAAACGTGTTTTATAAGACCTAGACTGTGTGGGCCTACGAGAATTCCGGTAAGTAGAAATCCTACGGTGTCTGGGACCTTAAAGCGATGACAAACAAAGATAACGAGCAGCGCCAGTCCACAAATGATGATAATGTCGCGAAGTAATGGTACTTCCATTCAAATCTATATCTTATGTAGAGGGTCTTTGAAGGAATTCATCGATGATGGAAGTCAGGTCCATGAAGTTGAATTTCATCTCTTCTTGCAGATTTCGGGACTGACCTTGAGAATAACTAACGCCGAATCGTTGATTTATTACAATATTCCTGTCTTTACAGTATTTGCTCAAGGAGTACTTTGTCATCGAACCTATGAGCAAAGCCCCTGTAGAAGCTCCCCACTCAAAGTGTGGGCCATCTCCTCCACTGTCCCCAATTACAACAATCCTGTTAAAGGGAATACCAAATGAACTTACAGCAGCCGCTGTATTTTTCGGTTTATCCTGAATCTCTGTTACAGCGAACCTGTAACAACCCCTAGTCGAGTCGTCCGTATAGTTGATCAATGGATTAGCCGCCACCAGGGAGACTTCAGGTATGAGTTTCTTGGCTATCGCGCGTTGAAAGAACCCTTGCATCCCGGTAGTATTGATCATGAAAAGTATTTTCTTGCTTTTAGCCCATTCGATGAATTGATATACTCCATTGTATATTGAAAAGGACTTTTCCAGATAATTATCCATTTGTTCAGTGGTTAGAGGCGCTGGCAACAGTTCCCATATACTTTTGACAGCCAGAGAGAGAGGGATCTCGTTACTTGTGTATTTTTTGAATATTACATCCAGTTCGGGTTTCAGCGACGGATAGACAAAGGCAATAGGGTCAAAAGGGCCAGTGGGCGCAAGACACTCATTCCAATCCGAAGAAATAATGGCCTTGTATTTCATGGTAGTTCTCCGATTTAGCAAGCTGATTTACTTTCTCCACGAACCAATAGCCTGGGTCTGGCGTAACCCCAATAAGCACTGAGCTATGAATGTGGGTATTACTGCCTTGGCAATTGCCACAGTAACGAGGATGGTATATTATTCCGACCCCTATGGGAACTCATGCGGGAATGTGGATCGTAAAGACGCTCCCTTGGCCAATTCCGCTGGAAGCTTCTATCCTGCCGGCATGAAGATTGATTATGTGCCGGGCTATTGATAGCCCCAATCCCGCCCCGCCCTTATCTCTTGTGCGAGCTTTATCAACTCGGAAGAACCTTTCAAAAATCCGCGGAAGCTGATCGCCAGGGATCCCACATCCTTTGTCTCTCACTTCAATTATGACTTCCTTATCGAACCGCTTTGCTGAAATCAAAACATCGGAGTCGGGTCCACTGTATTTAATTGCGTTGTCTACGAGGTTTGACAACGCCTGTTCGAACAAAGGCCGATTCATGTTGATTTCAAGTGAAGCTTCACATTCTACGATTATTTTAATTCCTCTTTCCAGAGCCATTGCCTCCAGAAATTTTGCAACAGACTGAACCGCGCCACAGACTGAACCTTTTTCGAGCTTCATCGCTCCACGATCGGCGTCTTGTTCAACACGTGACAATTTCAGCAGATCTTCGATTATTGTAGTTAAACGGTCAGTGTGTTTGATGGCTATGTTGAGGAAACGCTCTGACGCGTTTGGATCGTTAATTGCCCCATCTTTTAGGGTTTCCAAAAACCCTTTGATGGATGTTACGGGAGTTTTTAACTCATGTGACACGTTTGCGACAAAATCTTTGCGAATCTGGTCGATATTCTTGAGTCGAGAAATGTCGTTCAGCACTATAAGCGCTCCTGCCGGCTTCCCTTGGGGGTCGGATATTTGAGTGCCATGGGCCTGGAGGACCTTGTCAGGATTTCCGATAACGGTCAATTCTTCTTCAATAGGAGATGAACTTGATAGACTTCTTATTACAAATTGGTTGAGACTCTTATTCCTAATGGCCTCAAGGATGTCTTTACCCGACGATTTAACAAACTGTGCCTGAAAAATTGTCTCGGCTGTCTGGTTCATTCGAACAATTCGTTTTTTGTTGTCTACAACAATTACGGCTTCGACCATTTCACCGAGCAATGATTCGAGTTCGTTTCGCTCCCTAGTCATGACGTCAAGCCGCTCTCTCAGTTCTTCGACCATATGATTGAGCGCTGATGCAAGTTCGGCAATTTCTTTGGCTCCGCCCGGAACGAGTTTGTATTCAAGGTCCCCTTCGGCGAATCGCACGGCAGCGTCCTTGATTTCATTGATTGGCCTTCTAACACCGTTTGCAAGTAGAATTGCCCCTATAAGCGCTGCGCCAAGCATTAGCAGGACCATGATGGAAAATTTTAGATAACTTCCCTCAAAGACGTGGCTCAGCCGTTTCGTCGTGTCGGATGTCCTCACAATGCCTATGATCTGTCCACGGTCCGTTATAGGCACAGCGACATACACCACATCCCGGTTGAGGAAGAAACTATATCGAACAGCAGTTCCAGTAAAACCTTTCATAGCAACGCGTAGTTCCGGTCTGATGGAGAGGTCTGCCATTTTCGCCGGCAATGACTGCGAATCTCCCAATACAGTTCCGTCAGGCGCGAGGACAGTAATCCGCTGCCCTCCACTGGAACTCAGTTTCTCACACCATTCGGATATGAAGCTCTTGTCGGACTCGGAAAGTTTTTGTTTTAGAATGTCTCCTAACATACGAGACTGACTCTCGAGGGATTCTGAGACCGTCTCGAACTGGAGTTCCCGAAACTCGATCAGGGTGAAATAGCCAAAAAACACGAAGGCCAAGGTCAGCATTGCGACATGTGACAGAATAAAACGCCATAGTAGAGAATGTCTTTGAGCCATGTTCTGTTTATTCGAGCTTTCCGGCGGTCGAACTCCGTTATCTATATAAGCGACTAGTCACAACTTTCCCACCAATTTGAGGAAACCCAAACGAAAAAAATGGGCCAATAAAGCGATAACCGGTGCGATTCTTCTGATTACAACAATTTTCTTCATGAACTTGAGTCTTCTTCAATTACTTTTGAAACTGGGAATTTAACATGAAAAGAGGTCCCAACCCCTTCTTCCGTATCCACTGTTATTTCACCGCCCAACTCTTTCACAATTCCGTAACAGATCGAAAGCCCCAACCCTGTACCCTTGCCGACGGGTTTTGTCGTGAAAAAAGGATCAAAAATACGTGGAGCGATGGATCTGGGAATCCCCGGACCGTTGTCTGATACATCGACCACTAGGTAATCATCCTCGCGTTTCGTCGAAATCCTAATTATACCACCCTTTGGCTCAAGCGCATCTACTGCATTATTTATTAAATTTACCAAAATTTGCTGGGTTTCTGATGGTGAAATTCGGGTAGGAGGCAGACCTTCAGTAAATTCTACCTGTATCTTGACGTTCCCTGATGTTAGCCTCTGTTTGCACAAAGTGATCGCCTCTTTGGTCACTTCATTAATATTAACTCTCTTGGGGATTGGGTCGGTTTTTCTAGCGAAACTGAGCAGCTTGTGCGTGATTTGTTTGCAGCGAACTCCCTGGGCCTTTATCTGTTTTAAAGAACGTTCAAATTCTTCTACCATGGGTATTGATCCAGGATCAGCGTCAGCTATGAGGTCCTGCATCCATCCGGCTTCTTCTACCATAACAGCCACAGGATTATTTATTTCATGGGCAATTCCTGCGGCGAGTTCCCCTATGGACGCGAGTTTCCCGGTCTCGATCATCTTCTCATTCAAAATCTCCTTTTCTTCGTCAACCCGTTTTATGCGAGACACAATTCTTCGGGCCAAAACTACTGAAACCATGAGAATTCCAGCGATCCCTATTGAGAAGATAAGAATAGTCAGTGAGCGAACGGCGTACAATGATTTGTAGGCGTCCTGTTCGGTCTGCCGGAAGGCAAGGACCCAGTCTCCATTTTTTAGTCGGGACATGACGTGAATCATATTCACGCCGTTATCCTTTAAGGTCCTGATGGTTGTCTCACTTCCTGCGTCTGGGGTGGTAGAGGCCAGATAGCTTGTGTACGGCTCCACATCCAATAAAATCCCCAATCTACTGCTTGTTTGAATTTCGCCCTTTTTGTTGAAAATGAATGCGACGCCTGTTTCGCCAATCCTGATGTTTTGAACAACCGAATTGAATTTTTCAAAATCAACTGTTCCTCTCAGGAGCCATTTTGAGCCATTGTGATCACCTCTAACTGCAACTATGAAATGAGGAATGTCTCTGAGCCCTAGGAAGACATCACTTATATAAGTGTCACTTCGAATTGCGTCTTTGAACCATGGAGCGTCCCTATAGTCGGCGCTCTTAAGTCCAAATGGCCCTGCATAAGAAAGCTGTATACCACTAGAATCCACGACTCCGAGATCTACAAAAGTGTAATTGGAAATCTTTTGTAGGGATTTGAGTCTTTCTTCAAGGAATTTATGGTTCGCCAATTGATCGAAAGTGTAAGAGTCCATTAACAAAGATATGTCGGCTAATCTTTGGTAAAGAAACCCGTTGATATTCTGGTTTTGTTCTTTATTAAGAACCTTTAGATATTTTGATATATTATCCTTAAAGGATGTTTGAGAAAAATGCCTTATAGTTAAAGTAATTAAAATCAAAGGAATTACTGAGACGCTGACTACTATCAGGACGATGTTTCGAGTTAGAGACCTGTAGTATGAATCATGATTTTTGTTAACGAAAGACATTGGGGGTTCCGTTGAGCGAAAAAAGGGTCCTATAAGCTGAACCTTTTCATGAGTATTTCCTTCTGGTCGATTATTTCGGCGTCAAAGAGAATCGAAGCGACGGTATTGAATATAGCGGACAGTTTTATTATGCCTTCCAACCTGTCTTCCTCGATTACAGGGATCATGGACACTCTGTGCTCTATCATTATGTCAAGCGCTCTTAAAATTGAGTCGGCAGGTCGGACTGTACCTGCGAAAGGTGTCGTGATTTCGCTGACCAGCGTGGTCGGACTTGGGACATTGTCGGCGCAATTGTTACCGCTACACAGGGGTCTGATTTGGCTAAGTAAATCAATCAAGTGAACAAAACCGACAAGTTTGTATTGAGCGTTCATTACAAAAGGCGTTGAATGACCGTGGAGAAGTTTTTTGTCCTCAGTGACTATTCTGAGTATCTTTAAAGCCGTTTCAACATCCATGTCGGCAGGTAGCAGGGGCCATTCGTTAGGTTTTATCATAAGTTGGGAGACCAGGACGGAGTGTGGCATATCATACCTCTAATGAAGATCTGGGCATTGTCGGGTTTGAGTATTCTGAGCTATACGCTGAGCAATCGTAATGAACAATTTTACAGCGAATGTTTCCCGTTCTGAACCCTAGGGGATTTTGCCGGTCGTTGTTCACATGATTTTTCTCACTTACTTTGGAGGACCCTCCAGATCTACGATCGCTTGCGCTATTTTATTTTCCTGGGCGCTCTTCTTATCTTTCGCTTCATGAATCTTGGTTATGAGCAAATCCAAGTCGCACGGCTTCATCAGATAATCAAGGGCGCCAAGCCTCATGCCCTGGATAGCTGATTGAACAGTGGCGTGACCTGTAAGCAGGATAACCTCAACCATTGGGTACTCTGATTTTATCAGTCTTAAGGTTTCGATACCATCCATGACGGGCATCTTGACGTCACAGACTGCTACGTCGATTGAAGGATTCTCCTGAAGCTTCTTCAGAGCTTCGGCGCCACTGGTTGATTTGACTATCGCAAAGCCCCTGTTTAGAAGCCGTTTGGCTAAAGCTTCTACGAACGGTGACTCATCATCAATCAACAACACCGTTATTGCCATATCATCTTCTCCTGAGGGGCTCAGAACGGCGGACCATGTGGGACGCTCGCTTTAGAGCTTCGAATGGGCTCATTTTGACGTCTTTCGATCAATATCTCACCAGCAGGAACAGCGTAGAGATTATAAGACTAATTATAGTGATCGGAGCAGCCTGTTTCATAAATTCCAGAAAACTTATTTTGTAACCGGCTTTTTCAGCTATTCCCGTTGTAACTACATTAGCTGAAGCGCCAATTATTGTGCCGTTACCTCCGAAACATGCGCCAAGAGCAAGCGCCCACCAAAGGACTCCGGATTCCGCCCCTGGGATCTCCTTGTTAAGGAAATCGATTATTGGGAGCATGGTAGCCGTGTAAGGAATATTATCTATGATTGCGGAAGCGAACCCCGATACCCAAAGGACTACAATCACGGCCAACCATAGTCTTCCCTGACAAACATCTTTTATCCAATCGGCTAAAACCTGAAGAATCCCGGTTTGTTCCGCTGCTCCCACAACTATGAACAGCATAATGAAAAATATCAAGGACGACCATTCGATTTCTTTCTCCAGCAGTTCTACTATGTCCATTCTACATAGTAAAACTATTATTGCAGCCCCGAAAAGGGCGGCGACACTAACTTCCATGCGCAGGAAGCCGTGGAGGACGAAAAGAGCGATGACCCCTAGCAGTACGGACCCACCAACGTACAACAACTTGCTGTCCGTAATCCTGTATTTTTCCTTAAGGAATGAAACCATCTTTGGCGTGTCTTCAACTTTAGCCCTGTGGTAGTCAGCCCCATACACAAATCTGTTATAAATGATTTGAGCGATCAAAACAGCCACAACCACAGGAGTTAGATTAATTACAAAGTTGTTAAAAGTAAGACCAGCGTAAGATCCTATTATTATATTGGGTGGATCCCCAATTAGGGTAGCGGTCCCGCCGAAATTTGAGGCAAGTATTTCCGGGACGAGAAAAACGAATGGTGATACCTTCAACACCAAAGCGATTTCCAATGTTACCGGAGTCAGCAGAAGCATTGTCGTAACATTGTCCAGACAGGCGCTGATGAAGGCTGTGACTAAACAAAGGGCCGACGCTAACACATATATGTTGCCACGAGCGACTTGAAATGACTTGTAAGCCAACCATTGAAAAACTCCGGATACCTTGAGTACGCCGACAATTATCATCATGCCCATCAATAAAAAGATCACATTCCAGTCCACACAGTGTAAAGCCTGTTCATAATTGAGGACCTTGTATGCGTCATTAAAGTGTCCGAACGTATAAGTCACCATCAACAGAACCGCTGCGCCCAAAATCGCGGCGAGTGTCCTGTGCATGATCTCGAAGGCGATCAGGACATAAATTCCTATAAACACCACCAAAGTAATCCAGAACGCGGTGCTCCGCATCCATTCCAGTTGAACCAACTGATTGGAGATCCACCGGTGAGCGCCTTCTTCCGATGTCCCATCGTCAAATACTTTCAGAGGGACAAGAGGAGAAGGTTTGAAACTTGGACGAGTCACTTTCAAGCCCCATTTGCCCGATTTGAGGCTCTCAACAGTTGTGGGGATCTCGATCCTGAACAGGCCGTTGAGTTCCGTTTCATAGGATTTTTCAGGAGCGTTTTCACTAACAACAGGCGGGAATGGTTTACCATTGAGAAATGGAGCAATCCTCGCCGCGCTCAAAGAATTTCCTGATGAATCAATTACTTTCCCCTGGATTACAAGGACATTCTGTCCCTGAACCGCTGTATTGGCCGAAGAGATCCTGACGAAGAAAACAATTGAACTTAACGCGACGAGAAGAAAGGTAAAAGAGACCCTAAATTTCATTTCTGCTCCAAAGTGGCTCCGGGATTGCCGTTTACAACAACGTGGGCATTCCCATCGAGGGCCATATCACCAAACAGGCGATAGCCAATACTAGCATCAATACAAAGCCTGCCACGCAACCAAATTTGAAGAACTGTCGTGAAGTGAATTGCCTTGAATCATAAGCTA
>JACWAG010000201.1 GCA_014874425.1 Syntrophaceae bacterium
ATGCAAAACCCCGAACGCAAAGGTTTCTGTTTCTCGAGTTGTTCTAGAAATTAGCCTGGCTCGTCCTATCGCAAGTTTCACTTTACCAGCTTGAGCCTTTTCATAATCTTCGCGGGCGACATTGAATGAAAAAATTGAGCTGTCTTCACCGTAATCCTGAAAAAGAGAACTTATAGCATAATGGGCCGACACCTTAGCCAAATCCACAACTGCAGGTTTGACCCATTTCTTGTAAATTTCGCGACCATCTTTATGCTCAGGCAAGTTGCTTTTTGCCGTTTCGAGACGTTTCAAAAATCGTTCTTCAATTCCGTTTCCAAATAGGTCTTCAGCAAGCTGAGCGGCTCTACCTGCAAATTGTATTACCTGAACGGTTTCAATTCCCGAAAGTTCGTCAAAGAACCACCCGCAGCTCGTATACATCAACATAAGGTGACGTTGAAGCTCAAGGAGTTTTAAAGCCTTAATAATGTCATTTTCATTGAGGCGAATCGATGAATTATTTTCAAAAAATCTATTAACGCCATCATTGGATCGGTCGAGCACTACATCTATGTAGTTATTGCGGGCTCCCCATGGATCTGAAAACAACAATCTGGCATTTTTTAAGAAAAAAGGTTGTACGATGTCCCTCAACCAGTCAAAGGCTCTTCTCAGCGGCTGTCTCCATTCCTGATCCCATTCAGGATGGCCCCCAGAATTGCATCCACAATTTGTTTTCCACCGGTTCACTCCGTGAACACAACTCCATGAACTATTCTCGAATATCTGTACTTCATCCGTTGGGGGATTTTTGTCCAAAAACTCCCCATAGTTAGTAATGTCTGCAAGCCCGCTATTTTCGATATAGTGCAAAGCGTATGCTAGCGCCATCTCCCCTCTGTGATGATGATGCCCGTAAGTTTCTCCATCAGTTGCGACGTTAACTATCTGAGGCCCTCTATCATCGGAGAACACATCCATGAGTCTATGCGCCAGGGATTCGCCATTGCTCAGGAGGCCTTCAAACGCCAGTTCTTGCGAAATGGGGCCGTCGTAGAAAAAAATACTTATACTCCGACCATTGCGCAGGTTTACCTTGTAAGCCACTGTGGGATCAATCTTGCCACCAGCTACGTCAATCCATTCATGCGGACCCAAGGCTCTGGTCCGCCTAGCCTGACTTGGGGACAAAATAGTGAACTTGATCCTGTTGTCCGCGAGGATGTAAAGTGTTTCCATATCAACGGCGGTTTCGGGAAGCCACATCCCTTCCGGCATTCTCCCAAACCTGAATTCAAAGTCCCTTATCCCCCATACAATCTGTGTGTGCTTATCTCTCCTATTTGCCAGCGGCAGGATCATGTGGTTGTAGCCTTGCGCTATAGCCGACCCGTGCCCGGAAAAATTAATTTGACTCTGTCGATCGGCTTCAATAATAGCCTCATAGGTGTCTGGAGTATTGTCTTTCATCCATGACAAAAGGGTTGGTCCAAAGTTGAAACTCATTTTCGAATAATTGTTTATCAGCTCGACTATCCGTGCATCTCCATTCAAGATTCTGGAGTTGGCGTTAGGGCTATAGCATTGAGCGGTAATTTTCTCATTCCAGTCGTGGTATGGGTATGCCGAATCTTGGAGTTCTATAGCTTCTAACCAGGGGTTCTCCCTAGGGGGTTGATAAAAATGTCCGTGCACACATATATAGCGATTCACAAATATTGCCTTTCTTACACACGCTCGAACAACACGAAGCAATAGGGAGTTAATTCGAGAGGAACCTCTCCATCGGAACTGATATTGGGCCCAATTTGACTTCCGTTACCGCCCCACATGACCTCACCGGAATCGAACAGCTTTGACCAATTTCCTTCCGGGACTGGGACACGCAGGACGGAACGATCAGGAGCCAGATGGAAAATTAAAGAAAATTCCGTGTCCTCTCCCCAACGATTTATGAACAGATATTTGAATTTTTCCGAAAATTGAACGATCATGTCTCTGGCGTTAAGACCAATGAAACCGTCAATCATTTTTCGTAGGGTAACAAGTTTTTTGTAGAAATTAAACAAAAGAAGATGTTTAGTTTTTTCCAACAGGTCATGTCGCAACTTAGCCGCCAAAAAAGTGGCCTCGTCGTGAGGGTCAGGAGGATGCCCTGTTTCTTGTGAATTTGCGAATTCTTCTTTGCGACCTCTCCGGATAGCCTCTACAAGCTCAGGGTCAGAGTGGCTTACAAAATAGGGGAACGAGGCTGTTTCTCCGTATTCCTCTCCCATAAATAACAATGGAATAAAAGGGGAAAGTATTACCATGCCAGCTGCAAGTTTGAGGGCTTCAAAACCCAACACTACGGTTAGGCGATCACCGAGCGGGCGATTTCCTATTTGATCGTGATTTTGAGAGAAAACAACAAAACGAGGAGAATCAAGAGAACGGGACGAATTGCCATGACGTCGCCTCCGGTAAAGAGACCTCTGGCCTGAATAAACAAATCCTTCCTTAAATGCCTTGGCCACGTGCTCGACTCTACCAAAATCTTGGTAGTAACCTTCTGATTCTCTGGTCAGGATTGAGTGAATGGCGTGATGAAAGTCATCGTTCCACTGTGCGCTCAATCCATATCCACCCAGTTCCGGAGCACGAACGACACGGGAATCGTTTAGATCGCTTTCAGCAATGATATAAATCTTCCTGCCCAGTTCATCTGCCCTATTATATATCGTCTCAGACAGTTCCTTAAGAAAATGATGAGCGGAAAAATCGAAGATTCCGTG
>JACWAG010000202.1 GCA_014874425.1 Syntrophaceae bacterium
CTTCCGGGATGGATCGAATTGCGATGTCCTGTTTCTGGAGAATATTGAGAGCTTCACCAATCGACGCGTGCGGCATCATTGTCGGCATGTAGAGAAATGACCCTTCATCAAGGTCAGGCATGAACTCCTTTCCCAACCCTGGAAACTTGTGCGCTAGGCTTGACCATAGCCGCGTGGACCTTATCAGACTTTCCTTGTTGTTATCAGGGGTCGCTTTATCGGCCGAATTGACCGAAAATGTAGAAACAGCCTTGTCAACTGCCCATGGAATAAATTCGAATACTCGATCGAATCCAAGCCAGATCACACAACCAAAAATCACTAGTGATATTGGTAAGGACAAGAACAGCGGTTTGTGGTTAAGACTCCACGAGAGTATGACCCTGTAGTTTGCGGTGAAAATTTTTCGAACCGCCAACAGGCCAAATATTATTCCAGAAGCGAATATGAAATTTCGGACAAGCCCTTTCTCCAGTCCCAATGGTAACCAATGCGCCGTCAACAAATAGGTTACGAAAATGAGCGCGATTGCGTTGAATAGGATTGGAACCTTGCTTTGAATCCTTTCAGGTAGAGTTTGAGAGATGATTTTTACAATTGAAACAAATATGATCGGCCCGCCTATAAGCCATGAAACCGATAGCCCCAGCCATATTCCCACTGCGCCAACAATCAAATAAGTCACAGATCGTATATGTTTACTAATGTTCCTCCGCGTAAACACAATGTGAGCAAGTGGTGGAACCAGAGCTAGGGCCAGGATTAACGCCGCCGCTACAGCAAAAGTCTTGGTGTAGGCTACAGGTCCGAATAGTTTACCCTCGGGCCCGGTCAATGTGAAAACGGGCAAGAACGAAATTATCGTCGTTAGGGAGGATGTTACGACAGCGCCACCGACTTCTACCGCCGAGGCGTGGACAATGTCAAACATGCTCGAATCACTGGGGGCTTCTTCTATACGTCTTAGGATGTTCTCGCATAGGATTATTCCCATATCGACCATCACCCCAATTGCGATGGCAATGCCCGATAGGGCCATGATGTTCGCATCCACGCCTACGAATTTCATGATGACGAATGTTAAGAGAACCGCCAAAGGGAGGACTGAGGAGATCAGCAATGAACCCACAATATTGTTCATCATTACGATGACAACGATTATACACACCAGGATTTCTTCGTGCAGAGCTCGATTAAGCGTGTCCAGGGTTTCGTAGATCAGGTTGGTTCGGTCGTAGAATGGAACAATTTTAACCTGGGATATTCTTCCGTCAGCAAGCTTTTTTGTTGGAAGGCCTGGGCCAATTTCTGCGATTTTCTTCTTTACATTCTTGATCACCTGCAGAGGGTTTTCAGAAAACCTGACGACAACCACACCACCCACAGCTTCAGCGCCTTCTTTGTCCAGTGCCCCGCGCCTCATCGCAGGGCCTAGAGAAACCGTTGCCACGTCTTTTATGAACAAAGGAACGTTGTTGTTGACCTTAACAACACTGTTTTCAAGATCTTGAACCGATTTTATGAATCCAAGTCCCCGAATACTGTATTCCGCGCCATTTACCTCAATGACCCCGGCGCCAACGTCGATATTCGACATTTGAACCGCTGAATAGACTTCCGGTAACGTTACGTTGTGAGCCCGCATTGCGTCCGGGTTCACGTCAACCTGGTACTCTTTGACGTATCCCCCTACTGAAGCGACTTCACTTACCCCACCTGCGGATTGAAGGGAATATTTGACGATGTAATCCTGAATAGTCCGCAATTCGTCCAGCCCGAAACCCTCGCCTTCCAAAGTGTACCAAAAAACCTGACCTAGAGCGGTGGCGTCGGGACCCAAAACGGGTTGGACCCCCTCAGGTAATGTGCCGGGCTGCAGTGAATTCAATTTCTCAAGAATTCTGGACCTTGACCAGTAGAAATCTATGTTCTCTTTGAAGATTATGTAAATCGTGGAAAATCCGAAAAAAGAATCGCTTCTGATTACCTTGACACCGGGCACACCCAGTAAGGCGACTGTCAACGGGTAGGTTATCTGGTCCTCAATGTCTTTTGGAGACCTTCCTTCCCATGTGGTAAACACGATTTGCTGGTTTTCTCCAATGTCGGGAATTGCGTCTACCGGGACCGGGAATCTTGGTAACCAGGAAATGTTCCAGTCAAACGGCGCGACCGAAATTCCGCCAAGAAGGGTGAACCCCAAAACCAAAGCCATAAAGAGCTTATTTTCTATCCAGAAACGCATGGCTTTGGAGAAAATACTCTCGCGATTTTCATGTTGATTTTCAGCTTTTGACTTAATCGAATCCATGTTTCACCGCCATACGTTTCAGGGCTTGTCTGGAGAGATCTTTTCGACCAGATCGGCGCACTCAGTAGTTTTTTCTTCGGTCTCAGCGCCTGTTTTATAAACCGGGTTTGTATTGTCCGTTCCTTTGCCAATCCAGTAAAATCCTTCGCCATCAAAGGCTTTTGGGCAATAGAAAACGCTCAAATCGGAGTCTGTCATTTGGCCGAAACTCATCAAAGTCTTAACCGCCGCCTCAGAAAGAGAATTGAAAAACCGGCGTTGATCGATTGGGTTCGTGGAACTTGTGATTTTTGCGGCTGCAGCCAGAATCAGGTTTGAAAGTTGATTCCATTTCCTCTTTGATTTTGCGCCAAGAATTGAGCTATCTATGTTTTTGAGGTCCTTTATCAAATCTGTCCCAGATAATATTGCAGCGTCGGTTTTTTTCTCCTTAATAGCGTCCTTCACCTTGAGATAATCGGTATAAATGGGATTCAGCCCGGTCATAAAACTCTTAGGGGCAGTTAGTTTTTCGATAGTCTCTTCATCTGATTTTTCTTCGGCCTTTTGGACAAGGGGTGGTTTGTTTTCCGCAGAAGCCATCTTTTCCATGGGGGCCATCATGCTCGTTTTCCCCAAGATCTGCATAGTGCTGTCAATTTTGAAAGCTCCTTTGGTGACAACCCGCTCGCCTTCCTTGAGACCCTTGTCCACAATGTAATGGTCCCCAACGCGCGGCCCCAACGTGACTTCACGCAACTCATAAGTCGGGCTGGAAGCCCTAGGGACCTCCACGTAGACTATCGAGCGTTTACCCGTGATAAGGGGCGCAGTATTAGGAATTAGCAAGGGTGGTCTGGAATCCTTATCGTCTGCGTAACCATAGGATGAAGCGGGTCTCAATGGCATTTTACTGTCCGGACATACCCCGGGAGTGGAACTGGCCTCGTCTCTAGGGTGAACAGGGCAAATGTATTTTCCGACCCATTCTGGCTTTACAACCCTACCTTTATCATCCAGTTCAGCTTCCAGTTCTGCGCTGACAAACATTCCAGGTTTCAGAAGATAGTCGGGGTTAGGGGCCTCAACCCTAACTTTTACGGAACGGGTCTTTTTATCCAGGGTCGGATCGATGAAGAGCACCTTGCCTCTAAATGTCTTGCCGGGGACGGAGGCAGTAGTGAATGTGATGTCCTGACCGTACCGTATCCAGGGAAGATCGGTTTCGTACGCGTCCATTTTGACCCATACGTTAGAGAGGTCATCAATGACAAACATTTCGGTTCCTTCTTTTACAAACTGTCCAAGGAGAGCGTTCTTTTTTGTGACGATCCCGCTAATTGGGGCTTTGAGCGTGACATAAAGGGTAGGGCGTTTTTGAGCCTTAATCCTTTCGATTTGTTCACGATCCAATCCATACTGTATCAGCTTCTCTTCCGCTCCCTTGATGAGCGCCGTATCATTTGGATCACTCCTGATGGTCTCAAACAATTCTACCTGCCCCTTGATCAGGGTCGGACTCCAAATTTTGACCAAGGGATCACCCTGGTTAACCTTTTCACCCGTATAGTCAACGTAAATGGCATCAAGCCTGCCATCGATGCGTGAAGTTATTACGGCGGAGCGAGTTTCGTCCTCAAAGACCATTCCAACCATTGACACTAAAGCTTTAGCCCTGCCTCTTTTTACTTCCGTGGTTTCGATTTCCGCAAGTTTCTTGGCGGCTTCGGACAGCGTCAGAGTTGTGAGGTTAGATCCATTCGTTGATTCCGAATTGTCGTCTTCAACTGGAATAAGGTCCATACCGCAAATCGGGCACTTGCCGGGTCCGGGCATACGTATCTGAGGGTGCATGGAACAAGTCCATACTGTGCTGTGGTCTTGGCTATGAGGCTGTTGCTTATTCGTCGGGATCCCTTCACGGTCAACTATAACGTCATGGCTTGCCGGCGTATTGGCGGTATTTACAGGTGTCGAATTCCTGGAAGATAAATATCCAATCAAAAAAGACGCCAAAATTAGTCCTATTGCCAACAATACTTTCTTCATTTTCTGATTGGTTTTCGAATTCACCGTGTCCATGGGCCCTCCGTGCTACACAGCCAGTTTGATAGGAGCTTCTACGGTTTTAAGATGTCCATCCGCCACTTCTACAATCCTGTGAGCGTATTCAGCGTTGGTCCTGCTGTGGGTCACCATTACTATTGTCTGTCCTTCGGAATTCAGTTTCATCAAAAGCTTCATTACTTCGGCCGAATTCCTAGAATCAAGGTTGCCAGTTGGCTCATCTGCAAAGAGTATTGGTGGTTCGTTTACAACAGCCCTCGCTATGGCGACCCTTTCCTGCTCACCACCGGAGATCTGGTTTGGAAGCCTAAAAGCTTTGTCTTTAAGACCTATTCTTTCGAGGGCTGATCCAGCCAGTCTCCGTTTCTCTTTTTCAGAGTGATGCGTTATGGCCAGAGGCAATTGTACGTTCTCAATTACGTTTAGGTACGGGACCAACTGAAACGATTGAAAAATGAAACCCATGAATTCGCGTCTGAAGTCGGCCAGTTTGTTTCGTTTCAAGGAATAGATATCTATTCCTTCAATTTTTATGAATCCACTAGTTGGACTGAGCAAGCCTCCCAACATTGAAAGCAAGGTGCTTTTTCCGGACCCCGACTCTCCCATAATTGAAATGAATTCACCCTGTTCAATTGATAGATCAATTGAGTCCACGGCGAGTATTTTAGAGTCGTTTTTTCCAAATTCTTTCCGGACATTTATTGTTTCTATATAATTCATAATTGTCTCCTAAAGGGTACGTAACGCTTCACTTGGGTCCATAGCTGCAGCGGATCGAGCAGGGTAGAAAGAGGCTAGCAAGCCCACGAAAACAGCGAGGAATACCGAGCCGACCGCCATGGTGTAATCAATTGTCAAATTTGGAGCATGGTCTGAAAGGGCCCTTAGGGTCCCATATGTCACCCCAATTCCCAGTAGATAGCCCAACAGACCGGCCGAAAAGGAGACAACAAAGGCCTCGAGTAATATTATTTTCATTATGTGAGAGCTACGGAAACCAATAGCGCTAAATGTCCCAATTTCTCGTGTCCGTTCATTAACGCTCCCCATCATTGTAACGAAGACAACCATAGCGCCAACGAGCAACACAAGTCCCGAGATCCCCAGCGAGAATTTTTGAAAATGATTCAGAGCGTCCATCCTTCCTGCCACGACTTGTTGAACCGCAGTCACTTTACCAGTCGGAATGATGCCTGAGATTTGGTTGACAATGTCTGAGATAGGGCAGTTCTTGCACAATGCCGCAATCTCAACCATTGAAACTTTGCCTTCTTTCTTGAAGATTTTCTGGGAGACCGGGAGCGTCATAAAAACCAGGCTGTCATCCTGTGATCCTGTAGTATCGAGGACGCCAGAAACCCAGAATTCCGAGCCTTTTATGTCCAATCTTGAACCGACGTTAGCTCCGAGTTTTACGGCGGCTTCTCGGCCCAAGATCAATTCGGAGTCTGATTTCGGAGTTGTTCCATTAATTACCCACCACTTTTTAAGGGCAAGTTCAGAAGGAAAGTCAACCCCAACGGCAAGGGCCTTTTGCCCATTCATTTCAAAAACATCGAGAACCTTGGGACTTACCAGCCTTATGTTAGCCGCGTTGTCGATCGTTTTTATCTTGGCCAGGTCTTCTTGTGAGATTTCCTTCTGATCAAACGACAACCCCCCAAGATCAATGCCTCCATAATTAAGTGAAAGCCCTTCAGATTTTGGTATAATCAGAATGTTCGCTCCGAATTCGTCCATCTTATGGACCATATCTTCGGCTAAGGATCGTGTTATCGATAACAGCGCCACAACAGAGGCCACACCAACGAGTAACCCCATAACCAGAAAACATACTTTGGCTTTCCGGCGCCTCAGATTATTAATCGCTATGTTATGCAGCTTCATTAGTGAGTCCTTTCTACTGGAAGTATTTTGCGCCGGCTAAGACGTCTTGCTGAGTGATAAACACTTTGCTATCTTTCAAGGTTCTTTTCAACGCAGAAGGATTGCACCCGCCAGTTACCTCGTTGACCTTGTCACTCTTAAATTTACGGCCACAGTTGATACAGATCATATTATTACCTTGTTGCACGTAGCCCTTTTGCGCTCGATAGCAAACTTCGCATGCGTCGAATGCCGCCCTGATGACACCGTCCGAACTCTTGATTACAAAAAAACGTATTGACTGATTCGGTGACACTTTGTAACTGAAATGTTTTGCTTTGCCGTCTTGAAACTCTGAAACCGGGAAAGAAAAAATACCACCTTGGGGCTGGACATCAATGGCCGGGACAGTAAAATTTCCAGCGTACGTGTTTGTTTCAGCAATTAAAGAAATAACGGCCAAACTGATTAGCAGAAATACTACGGGCATTGCGGCGATTTTAGTTAGGGCGCTGAAATTTTTCATTTTAGATTTACCTTTCTTAAAAAATCATTTTAATATGAAAACTTAATGGGATTGATTTACGAGACGCTTAAAGTCAGAGTCCGACGCGATTATACGCGGCCAGAAGGTTTTCCAGTCGTCTTGTCCTGAAACAGCAAGGATTTTCTCACGGATGCCAGGGTCAAGAATCGTCACGACTGAATCTTTGAACAAACCGACAACTAGCTCGATTGTCTTCTGCCGTCTTTGGGCAGGATCCAGGATTTCTTCAGGAATTCTTTCTTCGAACAGCTTTTGAATCCCAAGGCGTTGTCCAACTACTTGTGAAAACTTCTCGAAAGATCCGAATTGTTCTTTGACTTTCTGTTTAAACTCGTCTTCGGTCATGGTCTGTCGTTTCATTATATTTTTTATTTCAGTTTCTACTTCCTGGGGTTGAATGATCACATTCTCCTTGTCAGCGGCCTGTAAGAGGATTTCCTTTCCAACCGCAGAGAAAAACACTGAAGGCAAATCGGATGATCCGGGGGATGTTAGATCGACATTCAGAGGGTTTTTTAGATCAGGCATCAAGATTGGCCGGTCGTTTACTCTCGCGATTACAACATCATTTTGTCCTACGGAAGCGGGTTTGAAAAAACCATCCAGTTCAACCGGATACCCGGCTTTCTCTATCACCTGTTCGATTTGCTCCGCGGACGTCTTCTTGTCATAAAATTTCACAGTAATTTCCCTGCCGGCGAGACTTATGTCAGTGCCCACAACTCCGGGGGCCTTTTCCGTAGCTTCCTTTATCGTGATCGCACATGCGGGACAAATCATGTTGTTCACGGAAAAACGTGTTGCTACAAGGTCGCCGGAAAGCACTCGATAAACGAAATATCCACCTGCCGCAGCAACTGCGAGGACGGTAAATCCTACTAGGATTTGCTGTAGTTTTCGGGTAGTTACCTTCTTCTCTTTGTCTTGTAAAGTATCGAGAGAAATCTTCTTCATTTGTCTTTCGTCAGACATGTTTTGACTCCTTGGTAGATACTAATCTTTCACAAAACTGACCGAGATCCTTTTGCGAGATCTTATTCAGTTAAATAAATTATGTATAATTAATATGTTATAATAGAGATGTTGAAGACAGACTTATGGAATCAAATACGAAGAGAACAATTCAGGAGGAAAGTTTGATCGGGAGGTGAAATGGCTGGTTCTTCAAAGGAATGCTGAAGCTGGTTCCTTGTAATCAAGACTGAGTCAATGAGAACGCAGGAAGCCGAGTCAGCCTTGTCAACGCGATCCGATTTGACATTCTCGGATATACCAACCAATTGGAGATGTTTCAGGCAGGAACAGTGACCACAATTCAAATTTGTCGTCTTTGTGAAAGTGTGGGTCGGTTCATTTGATGGATGGCGCATGCTGCAGCAGCTTTGCGCTTGAGTCTTTTTATTTGAACAACATGAGTCCATTTGAGGCGGAGACTGATCCGCGTCCAGGGCGTCGCCCAGGCAGGAATGAGCCATGGTTTTGCAACAGCAGGGGATAGCGGAAGAAGGCGACACAGTCATCCCAATGAATGACACACAGTAAAAAATCACAAGAACTTTTTGAAACGCCTTCATTTGTCGCCTTTTGGAATTCTCTACTGAATTAGTCTAGTTCCAAATATCCTTTTGTCAAGCGGTTTGTCTTTTTCTCTGTGAATATTGCAATTTTTGTTGATTGTCCGGGATCAGCCGAGGTATCCTTTCGATTATTACAATTCAACTTTCTATATACTACCTATCGAACGTAGAAATCCCGCGTGGGCCGAAAAGTTTTTTTTGAATGAGTTCTTGCTCGATTAACCCGTTACAGGATAAATTGGAGAATGAAGCTACAAATAATGAAAGAGGGTTTGAAGTATGGGTTGCGCATCCCCTAATATTTTTCACTGGGAAGATCTAGCCAGTCAACCCGTTGAGAAAGTTTCCGGACAACCGGGAGTTAAATCCGCCACTGATGGTCGGTCGTACGATGTTCAATTTTTAGATGCCGTTTATCATGTTGATCCGGTAAATCGTCAAATTGTGGAGTTAAGCCCGAACCCGTTAAGGCCTCTCTCTGAGGAGTTTCAGATCCTATTGATAAGATATTTGGTCGCGAACAATGGTGGACCGGTTACTGGCCAGGAGATAAGTGAAAAAGACTTACCTGGAGGCGTCACATTCTTTCAGGGACCGCATGCTTTGTACGTTGAGCCCATAGTCAAACTATTTGGATCTGCGCCTGATGAATTCGAGAAGCGTGCCAGAGAACTGGGAGGGGTACCAGCCACCTATGGCGACAGAGCCATGAAGTTCTTCCCATTTCCTGAGATCCCCGTAACTTATGTGCTATGGACAGAGGATAAGGAGTTCCCGGCGTCGGTCAATATCATGTTCGATAAATCTATAGAGAAGTGGTTTTCATTGGATATGATATTTTTGTTGTCACTCATTGTGACTGTTCGGATAGTCAATAAAGGTTGACGAGAGGCAAAACGTGCAAACCTACTACTATCGAAAATGTTTCACAATTTGTTTGATCTGGAGTTTACTTGCCATTTTTTGGGCTGGATCGGCCAATGGACAGGAATATTTCGAACGGTTAGTCGGAATGCCTGTGAACTCGACGCCAATTTCAGATAGTCTGAGTGGTAGCCCTACGTTTAATTGTGACAGCGGTCACCCTACGATTTACATCGGTTACATGGGTAACAACAATGGGATACGCGCCGGTTACACTGGTCTTGTGTTACCTGGAACGTGTGTTTCCTCGTATTTTGTTTATAATCTGGACGGAATAGTGTTAGCCGCGACGGCGCCTGTTTCTGTTAGCAGGTCGCTCTCCATGCGGCTGGCTGGATCATATCTGGTCGCCATGAAGAGTAACGCGGAACAGGAAATTACTTGGCTTACTTTCCCACCAGGTATTCGGTATTGGGATTGGACCCGTAGCTCCCTTTATGGATTGGGAGCTGAAGTAGCCTATTCCATGGGACAAGGTTATTCGTTTCTAGCTGGATTTCGGTGGGAGTCGTTGACTACGAATTTTGGGGACCCTAACCCTGATTACTATTTTACCGCTTCCGGTATGGAATCGGCGCTGTCTATACAGAATTATCAACCATTTATCGGCGCTCAGGTTGAACAAGGATTTGGAAACAGTGGCCTTTTGTTAAAATTGATTGGGTTCCCGGTTATGCTGGCTTCTGTTCAACACTTCAATACGTGCAACAATAGAGGCGTGCCTTTCGCTCACGTTGGCAGCGCAAATATCAATAATGGTTATTTTGTTGAGGCTACGGGAGAAATTCGTCTTAAAAGATCAACCGCATGTGAATTGGCCGGATTCCTAAGCTGGGAATGGGTACGAGGGACCTGTTTGATGAACCTGGAACGACGTGACTTCGGTCCACCGGAAACTGTAACAGCGGCTACGGTTGATTTTTTGTATGATCGTTCCAGTTGGACCTTTGGAGGTAAAGTTAGCATTCCATTTATTGCTCCCTATTGATCCCACAGTCGATCCATGCAGGATGGTTCCATCTAATGGCGAATAGCGACAGGAGGTTAAAAAATGCCGCACATTATTGTGAAGCTATATCCAGGAAGGACGGAAGAGCAAAAAATTAGTCTTGCCGAACAAATTGCCAAGGACGTTGTAACTATAGCTAAATGCCCGGAAGAAGCAGTGTCTGTGGCCATAGAAGAAGTCGAACCTGAAAGATGGAACGAGGAAGTTTACAAGCCGTATATCTTGAATAACGATTCGAATTTATACAAGAAGTCCGCTAAGACCTTAAGCAAATAGATTTATAAATTGGGTTGTGATTCTTCAGGGAAACCCAATCATAGGCTGGATTCCAGGATTGATTGAAAAGCCTCCAAGACGGTGTCTATGTCTTCAATCGTATTTGATGGGCCCAGACTGAATCTCACACCGCCATTCGGAATTGTACCCAAGTCTTGATGCACGAGTGGCGCACAATGTAGGCCTGAGCGAACTGCGATGTTGAAATCTCCGTCCAGAATTGCGCCTAGATCAGCGGGGTTGATGCCATCGATGTTTAGTGTGAGAAGTGGAAGATGGTTATTCGTGGTGTCAGCGCAATAAAGCCGCACACGCTTGAAAGAAGCGAGCCCATCACGTAGCCTCTTAAAAAGATCCATTTCGTATTCATAAATATGTTCAATGCCCATTTCAGCAATATAACGCATGCCGGAGGAGAGCCCAATGACGCCGAACATGTTAATGGTGCCGGGCTCCAGATGTTGAGGATATTCCGAAGTCTGCGCTAGACTGGCCGAATCTACGCCGGTTCCTCCGAAACGGGTAGGGCGAACCTCCAAACCATCGCGAATTACCAATCCGCCTATGCCGGTAGGGCCTAGCAACGATTTGTGTCCTGTAAACGCAATGGCGTCCAGATGCCATACCATCATGTTTATAGGTATCA
>JACWAG010000203.1 GCA_014874425.1 Syntrophaceae bacterium
CATACCGATTGCTCATGGATTAGCCCCCTCACCTCGAGCATCCGCAGAATTCTGCCAATCTGCTCACTAATCAGGTCCCTCGACCAACCGTGCCTGGTGTATAGCGTTTCGACTAATTCACCCGCACTCTTTCTTCCATCAAAGAACTCTGCTGGGACCCAATCCCTGGATGGCAGAAAATACAATCGTGGTCCACGGTAATCATAAAAGAGGAGTCCAAACTTCTCCAAGCGTACATTAACTCCAGAGGCCAAAATATATGATTGCGAAACCATTGCGAACACCCCATGGATTTCGGTTCCTGAAGCGATATTCAGGAACCGGCGTTTGTCAGAAATCTAATAGATGCCGCAGATCCCATCTACCGCCATTTCTTCAATGGTAATCTCTTCCAATATCTCTGGGACTTCCACGCATCCCAACTGGGATACTTCCGCTTCAAGGTCATGTCTCACTATTTCTTTTTCCATCTCAAAATTCTCCTTCATGTGCATTTTGCCTTTGCAACGCAAGCCATGCGTCCAGCTTCACGAAGCAAAAAATTACGTAATGGTTTTGCTACAATTTGGATTGCGTTGTCGTACCGCTCCTATGGGGCCCTACATGTCCAACCGGCGTCAACAACTACACATTGGCCGGTTATACATCTCGTGTCTTCGGTAGCCAGCCACAACACTGCCCTTCCAATGTCCTCAGGAGTTATTTCACGGTCTTTGAACAGATGACCAGCCAAAAACTGCTCTTTGGCTTCTTCATCCTCAAGGCCAAAAAATGCGGCGATTCCTTGCATCATAGGAGTCCAAACGGTGCCGGGACATACCACGTTTACATTCACATTGTGGTCAGCCACCTCCATCGCCAAGGATTTGGAAAAACCTATAATGCCATGTTTGGCGGCGCAATAATGGGCTCCAAGTCCAAACCCTCGAGTGCCACCCACCGATGATATGTTGATCACTTTGCCGCTATGCTGGTTTATCATGTGAGGGACAACGTACTTACAGCAGAGAAACGTTCCTTTGAGGTGGGTATCAAGCACCTCGTCCCACTCCTGTTCACTCATGTCGGCGACAGCCATCATCGATGAGTTGCCGGCGTTATTCACAAGGATATCGACCTTACCAAACCTGTCCAGGGCCTGTTTTACCATACCCTCGACATCAGAAGTTTTCCTCACGTCGCATTTCACGCCGATTGCATTTCGCCCTGTTGACTTAATGGTCTCAACGGCTTCTTCCATTGTTTTCAACGTGGACATGGAATATGGGATCGTGGGCATATCTTCGCAGATATCCGCGATTACAAGGTCGGCCCCTTCGACGGCCAGGAGTTTTGCCGTGGCCAATCCGTTACCTCTGGCTCCCCCTGTGACCACGGCCACTTTAGCCTCGAGTTTCACTTAACTGCTCCTTTCGCTGCTAACTACGACATAGATAAACTCTGAAATCTCCATTTTTATCTTTTGCTCTCTCTATCTTGTTCCTCAAAATTTCTCGCTCAAAACGTTACTTTGATATCACCCCTTTCGTTCCGGACTCTGAAGCCGACCCCCAAGCTTCAATGCGTTTCCAGATAATTGGGAAACCGGGTCCGCATTAATCTGTTCGAGTTTCCGTCTTTGCAAGGTCCATGCCCTAGCAGTTTCAACTACATCCCTATGGGCCTACTAGGGCTTCCAGAATCCTTCATAATTAGAAATGGTTCGAAACAGCGACTGATCAAACCATAACCTCTCCGGCCATTTGGTTTCCTGTTTGGAGGCAGCCAAAAAGGAGACAGACAGAGTATGGGACTACATCACGGTGAGGCAAAAGCGCCTGACTCACAGGCGCTTACCCAGCCTTAACTGATTGATTCAAATGACTAAAGATTGAATTCTAGGATTGTGGGGTTTATGTGGACATCAGACCCCAATCATCGACGACTAGCAATTAACTGAACAGCCCGTACTTGTGAATCTTCTTGTAAAGGGTCTTCCGGTTTATACCCAAGATTTGAGCCGCTAAACTTTGGTTACCGCCAGTTTGTTGCAATACTCTGATGATATGGTCCTTTTCTAGGTCTTCCAAGCTTTGCGGCGCTGAAATCTTGGTTTTTTTGCTCCCAACAATATGAGGTGGAAGGTCTTGAAGCCCGATCTCATCCGACTTAAGAAATAGTGTTGCCTTAGTGATCACGGACCGCAATTCTCTTATGTTTCCTGGCCACGGGTATTCCGCAAGAGCGGCCATAGCTTCACGGGAAATTCTATCGGCCTTTTTGGCTGAACCGCTGCGATTTGCAAAATGTAGAGCGAGGAGAGGAATGTCCTCTTTACGATCCCGCAGAGGCGGTACATAGACTGTTATCACATCCATGCGATAAAAAAGATCTCTGCGTAACACTCCTCGCTGGGCAGCATCCTTCAAGTCCAGATTGGTCGCTAGGATTGTTCGGGCGTCCACTTCACGTTCCTTGGTTTCTCCAACGCGCCTGAATTTCTTTGTCTCTAGAAATCGAAGAAACTTTTTTTGCATGTCCTGCTCCAGATTTCCGATTTCATCGAAAAAGATTACGCCTTCGTGGCTCTTTTCAACGAGTCCCAATTTCATTTCCGAAGCCCCTGAAAAGGCCCCCTTGCCATGGCCGTACAACTCGCTTTCAGCCAGGTTCTGATTTAGAAGACCGCAGTCAACAACAATAAAAGGCTTGTTTTTTCTAGGACTCCAGCTATGCACCAACCGAGCGATCACATCTTTGCCCACACCTGTTTCGCCCTGTATCAACACCGTAACATCCGTGGCGCCCACTCTCTCTACCAGATCATAGACTTCTCTCATGGCAGGACTCGGACATCCTACAAACCCGGAATTAACCGCAACTACTCTTCCGTCCATTTGAGGCGCGATATCTTCGGTTCTCCCTTTTTGAATCAGTATTTGATTGATCAGGGCAAGTAGTTCACTTAATTTGAAAGGCTTTGTAATGTAATCCTGGGCCCCGAGTTTCATGGATTCAACCGCTGTTTCAATATCTCCATAGCCTGTAATCATGATCACTTCCGTCCGAGACGTCTTTAGTTTAAGGCTTCGGAGCACCTCCATACCGCTCATCTTGGGTAGCTTTATATCCAGGAAAACAATTTCAAAATTCTTGTCAGTCAGGAGCTTAAGCCCCTCCTCTCCGGACTTGGCTGTAAAAACCGCAAAACCCTCGGCGCTGAGTTCGTTTTTCAGTAAATGTCGAATATTTTTTTCATCATCAATTACTAAAATTCGTCCTCGATTCATTCGTTGGCTCCCGTCAGACATCGATAAGACACCATATGGTGACTTAACTTCGGCGCTTGCCGTCTTCACAGCTATCATATTTACAAGCTAAGCCACGACAGCGGGAAATCGCAAGGTGAAGCTGAACCGGTTCCGTTGATTTTCTTCAAATCTCAACTCTCCGTCGTGTTGTTTCATAATTGTGTAACAAATTGAAAGGTCCATCTCTGAGACAACCGGAGAGGCTGTAGCCGCACAGGACATCTCGCTCTGTTGAGCGACCGACAAATCTGATCCGCCTGATCCGTTGATTGTAAGAAGGACTTCGATTAGATGCCCCAGATTCCTTGCCAGTATGGTGAGTTCACC
>JACWAG010000204.1 GCA_014874425.1 Syntrophaceae bacterium
GGGGCCTACATACCGACACCAAGGAGTGCCTTGAGGGCTTAAAACCAAAAATTCAGGGTCCAGGTCAGATATTATTTCAAACGTAGCGCTTCTGAAATCTAAGGTAACCACGTTGTCGTTCCCACTCATATCGCTAATGACTGAACGGAGACGTTTACAACCACCTGAACATCCGTCCGTAGACAGGCTGACCATTATCCAGGGTCTGCGACACCTAGCCCCATTCACTTCTGATTCGTCCGGAGATCCAGGAAATGCGGAACTGGAGAGGTTCAACAACAAACACATTGCGATCGAGCAAGCGTACGCAATTTTCAATGACCCGCCACATGTTTGAAAAAACATCATTAGCCTGTTCCCACAACCCAGAAAGTGAAGAAGTACATTTATAACTCACCTTGTGGCTGATAGGCAACAGGCCAATTCCGTTAGAAAAACATTAATTGATTTTTGTTACCTCAAATTATTTTTTTTGCCCGTTCTTTTTCACTGTATACACAACCGCAATATTTCTGACGATAAAGACCGAGTTTCCTGTAACGCTTTACACCCTCGTTCCATCCGGTGCGCCAGTCGCGGTATACCAACGGTATTTGCCTCTTTTCCGCAATTGCCTCACACGCGGTCTTTAGCAAGTCATGTTTTTGAAAACGGCTGTAAAACAGTGTGGTTGAAAACGCGTCGAACCCTTTCGATTCAGCAAGGCGGGCCACCGTATCCATCCTGAAATTGAAACAGACCCAACATTTCTGTGTTTCTCTAAACACGACTTCCCGAAACCACTCCTCCATTTCAATTCCAGTTTCGTCGTCCATGACCCGAATTCCGTTTGCTTGGGTGTAAGAATCGAAAGCGTCCTGTCGTCTCAAGTTTTCGCTGTATGGATGTATATTAGGGTTGAAAAACAAAGATGTAACTTCGTGCCCCTCTTTTGAGAGGTCGTCATAAGGGATCACCAGACACGGCGCGCAGCATGCGTGTAGCAGTATTTTCATTAATGAGGTTGTCTCCTTCCACTAGTCATGCTATTTTTGGTAAAACCAGGTTGCCACAAATAATCCAGGTGTAGATTAGTCCTATGAACCGTGTTTCATTTTTTATAGTAGCAATTGTCATTGCAATGACGACCCACAGCGCTTTCGCTGATCAGCAAACACTTACTGATGCTTTTGCGCAGACCGCTACGGCTTATGCCAACGATTCCTTTCTATTACTCGGAATGGTCGGAGATGAGTTCGTCACCGGCGCTTTGGACAAGTCATCGGCAGCCCAAACGGTTGCCAATATTCAAAAGAGGATCAGAATCATCAGATCCAAAATCAACATGGTCGTAGCTTCAATGAATTTTGGAAATGAAAGGAAATGGCTTAAAATTCTTGACTCCGTCTACACCTCTCTCGATCAACAGGCATGGGCAATGACCAAGTACATTGACGATAAAACGCCTGCGAACGCCAAGCGTTTCGATGCCATAAGAGGCGAATGTCTTGAAAAGATCAGGAACCTCGCTCAGTTTTGCTCCTCTACAGGCGCCTCTGGCGAGTTGCCTGCTCCCCTCAGCACGCGCTGATCACCAATCCTCAAAGTGATCTTTTCTCGATCAAAGTATTCCAGAAGTGGGATATTGTATTTTCTTGAAGTTTTAGTTATCTCCTGAAACTTTGACGGGGTTATGGATCCTTCATTCTTTAGACGTTTTACCAGTTGTTCCTTTACGCTTTTAATAAAGTCAGTAGAAAAATACATTTCCTCTTTAATTTTTACAATTTTCCCTTCTTTTTCCAAGACGCTAAGCAAACTTTTAACCTGCTTGGGATCAGCGCCGACCTGAACTACCAATTCTTTGAAAAGTGGCGGCGCATTCTCCTGTTTATGAAGTGTGGCGAACAACTTTTCGCGAACATTTTTTTCATTGTCCTTTAACCTGACTTTGTGGGTAGACGCCCTTATAGTGTCTCCCTGATCAACAAGCGAGCCTTTAGAAATCAGCTCATCTAGAGCGATCTTGAAAAGACGGTCACTTCCCGGTGTTAGTGATCTGAGTTCCTGTTTTGAGATCCCCTCCTTTAGGGGATTATCCATGTGGAAATGACCAAGTCGATCCGTTATCTTCTTCTCTACCAGATCCAGGAAGTCACGGTGGACAAGCCTGCGTTCCGTGGAATCCAATTGAATGATTGTTCTTGCTGTCCTGAGTTTATCGAGCGTCTTGTCCAGTCGGGTAGATGAAAACGCCGACATGCCAAGCAATTCGTTCTTGTTGACACCGTTGACACCTGAACCTTTAACAAGCGAGGATATTACACCAGTATCATCTTCCCTTTCGGTTTCCAGGAAGGATTTGACCGACCTGGCTCGAAGTTTTGGGGCCCTTGGGTTCAAGATTACCCCGCCCCCCAACGTAACAGAAGGAGATATAGCCCTGATCACGAACCGGTCACCGGTTGCCGGCACAATCGGGGCCGATGTACGTAATTGCGCCAGGACCTCTTCTCCAGGTTCCACCAAGTCCCTGTCAGGAAATGCAATGGTGGCTTCAACATCTGTTGTGTAGTGATGCAGTCTGACCTTCTTAAGGTTGGTCAGTTTTATTGAACTTCGATTCAATGACGTGAGTTTTACATCAACAATGTATGATGGCCGAAATTCGCCGGGGTGCGTGACTACGTTACCGCGATGAGCCTCGTCCTGCTCGATGCCGCGTAAGTTTACTGCGACCCGTTGTCCTGGAAATGATTGCTGTTCAAATTGCTTGTGTGACTCAATAGATCTTACCGAGGATCGAACCGCCTGAGGCAAGATCTCAATCTCATCTCCAGTTGAAATGGTCCCCGAAATCAAGGTGCCAGCAACTACGGTCCCATGCCCCTTTAAAGTAAAAACACGGTCAACGGGCAATCTTAGCAGGCCGTGAACCGACCTTTTCCCGGCATTTCTGCTAAGCTCCAATATGACTTTTTTGAGTTCCTCGATTCCTTCTCCAGTCCGAGCAGACACGCGAACCATTGGAGCATTTTCCAGGAAGGTCCCTTTTACAAGATCTTTCGCGTCCTCTTCAGCCAGAAGGGCAAGCTCTTCGTCAACAAGGTCCAATTTTGTGAGTACAACCAAGCCATGCTTTATACCCAAGAGACACAATATATCCAAGTGCTCGACTGTCTGAGGCATTACGCCTTCATCGAGCGCCACCACCAGGGCCGCTATATCAACTCCGCCCGACCCGGCGACCATCTGGCGGACAAATCTCTCATGACCGGGCACGTCCACTATTCCGACCCTGACGTCCGACCCCAGATCAAGATACGCGAAACCCAGTTCTATGCTAATGCCCCTCTCTTTTTCTTCCTTCAGCCTGTCTGTGTCTATTCCGGTGAGAGCTTTGACCAGTTGGGTTTTGCCGTGATCAATGTGACCGGCAGTCCCAAGAATTACTCGTTTCATAAAGACTATCCTTCAGGTTGGGGGAGAATAGGAGGATCAATTTCCGTAATATAAGCTCCGCCAATCAAAAACAGACTCCAGTTTCAATTTTCCTCACACGGTAAATCAATATGACGCTTTTTGCTTTGACCCTTTTTTGACGATTTTGCGACGGATGAACCAGTAGCGCCACTCTTTTTAGGATTCTCCAGTTCGAGTTCACCCAGAACGTCCTCCGGCCTCACCTCTATTATGGTGTCGTCGGCCATCTTTACGAGCACAGTTTCTTCAAGCGGGTTGTGTTTGACTATACAACCTTCTCCCTTGGAGGTAGCGACAAGCTTCCCAACCTTGGGCAGGCCCTTACTGAAGTCTTCATAAATGTCATGTTCATAACTTAGGCAGCACATGAGGCGACCACAAACCCCGGAAATTTTTGTGGGGTTCAAAGACAGGTTCTGGTTTTTTGCCATCTTGACGGACACAGGTCTGAAGTCTGTTAGAAATCTTGAGCAGCACAGTTCCTGCCCACAACAGGCGATTCCTCCGGTCATCTTGGCCTCGTGCCGGACACCAATTTGACGCATTTCTATACGGACCGGGAATCTGGAGACAAGAAGTTTAACGAGTTCCCTAAAGTCCACTCGGCCTTCGGACGTAAAGTAAAACACATATTTGGAACAATCGAAAAAACACTCAACTGAAACCAGTTTCATGGGCAGGGCAAGTTCATCAATCCTATCAAGACAATAAACGTAAGCCTCAGATTCCCGCTGACAGCAGCGCTCCTTTTGATCAATGTCGACTTTTCCGCCTTTACGAATGATCTTTCGTAAAGTCTCAGCCTGAGTAGCGTCAATTTCCTTTTCAAAAGGAGGAAGCGCAACCTGTCCCAACCCCAAACCCTTTTCGGTCTTTACGACGACCCAGTCTCCATAATCCAGGGTGATATCGCCCGCGTCAAAATGGTAAATCTTGCACGCATAACCAAATCTTATGCCGGTGATACGCATGACTGTTAAATCGTGACCCTGTGCTTGCGGCGTTAATAGGGTAGTCTGCATGTAGCCACGTTGACCCTGTTCCTGGATCGATGTTAAACCGTCATGGAATCCTTCATTATCCAGGAATTCAACAGACTCTCCATTTTCGATTGAGTCGGAAGAACTGATGTAGTCGTTTGATTCGTCGTGAATCTGCCAGAGGGCCTGATCCTGATAATCCGTTGAGGGTTCTTGATCAAGATTCTCAGGCTTCTCAATAAGACCAGAACGGTCAGACTGGAAAGATCTGGACGTGTCATTCGTTTTCTTGCGTGTTCGACCAACCTTCTGGCCCCAGGACCTAGGCAAGTATGTTGTTTCATCCCTTTGTTTGTTATCCGTCATTTCAGTGGCCCTTAACTATTATCGGACGGGCGGATTAGTCCATTGTTTCGCTCAGCCTATCGCGAATTTTCAAAAACATTACGTCAGTTAATAGATTCCTGTTGATGTTGGTATCGGAAGCCAGCAATCCAAGAGCGGCAGCCATTTCGTTGAAAGCTGAGAGCAATCCGGCCACAGAGTGATGTTGAGCCGAAGTCGTCAAAATGTCAACAAGATCAGTGTTAATTACGGACGAGACGGCGCCTCCGGTTTTTAAAACTATAAGGTCCCTTATCCACGTCATTCCGAATTCTGTAGTGTCAACAAGACGCTGTGCGTCGGAACTCAGACGAAAAGATAGATCCAGAAGCGTCGCAAGACCAAAATTATTTCCCTGACTCAAAAATTCAACCAGGTCTTTACGAAATTTTAAAGTGTTAGCTGTCAATAACTCCAGGGCCCGCCCCAGACTACCCGAAGCCAGACCGGCGACGCATGTGGCTTCATCATGACCCAGACGCTTCAAACGGGTGATTTCCCCCGCAATAATAGACCTTTCCAAAGGCGCAAATTTGACTGTCCTTAGCCTCGACCTCACCGTAGGGAGAAGAGAAGAAGCCTTGTCCGTTATCAGGACAAGAACACTGCCTCCAGGAGGTTCTTCCAGGGTTTTGAGCAATGCGTTCTGCGCAGCCCTATTAATTAAATGGGCGTCATCAATAATGATGACGCGGTATAGGGCTTCCATA
>JACWAG010000205.1 GCA_014874425.1 Syntrophaceae bacterium
AAGGTTGTGGAAGGCGTCGCCCATGAAGTAAGGAATTGCCTTACCTCGTTGGGAGGTTTCGCACTGAGATTACATAAGATGTCCGAGGAGAATTCATCAACCTCGAAGTACACGGAAATTATTCTAAACGATGTAAGTCGTCTCGAGAAGATGGTTAAGGATATCGAAGAATATGTCCGCTTCTCGAAATTCTACAAATTTAATTTTGTAAGAACTGACCTGGTTCAGTTAATTACACGGGCAAGGGACAAGGCGCTCAGTGAATTACCTGAAGAGTTGGTAAGGAAAGTAGGGTTTAGCATTGACGCTGAAAGGATTCCACCCAAGGCGCAAGTTGATCCTGCTGCGATAGAAGAAGTTTTTTTCAATCTTCTACGCAACGCCTACGAAGCCATGCCTAACGGAGGCCGATTGAAAGTAACCGTACGGGACTTGAAATCAGGTGTGTCGGTGGCGTTTACTGACACTGGTGTAGGCATACACAGCGAGGATATATCCGAGATATTCAATCCCTTTTTTACTTCCAAAACCGTCGGAGCTGGTATGGGGCTAAGTAAGGTATATCTTCTGTTAGAGGAGCATCGGGGAGCTGTGAGAGTATCATCCGAGCATGGCAAAGGTTCTACGTTTGAAGTATTTTTGCCAGTGGAGCGTTTGATAACCAGTATTTATCCATGGGAGACCGAGAGGCCTGTTAGACCTTCTCTTGGATTTAATAAAAGATAATGAAGAGACATCTACCAAACTTTCTGACACTCGGACGCTTATTACTGGTCCCGCCAATTGTGGTTCTGCTGTTTTTCCCGGGACGATTCCCGTCCCTATTGGCGGCGATTCTTTTCTTTATTGCTTCACTCACGGATTTCTTCGACGGATTCATCGCCCGCCGGTTAAAGGTCGAGTCCTCATTTGGACGTTTTCTGGACCCAATTGCGGACAAGGTGCTGGTAACCTCCGCATTGATAATGTTGATAGCGTTGGATAGGGTTGACGCCTGGATAGTCATGCTCATTATAAGCCGGGAAGTTGCGGTTAGCGCTCTGAGGGCGACATCCAAGTCATGGGATTCGACACTAAAGCCCAGCCGTATCGGGAAATGGAAAGCGTTCTTTCAGTTTGCCGCTGTCATTCCACTAATGATCCATTACCCTTACCATGTTATTGTAACAATCGATTTCAATCAAATTGGCACGATCCTGCTGTACGTAGCTCTTGCGCTCACCCTGTGGTCCGGCGTGGATTATTTTGTAAAATTCTACAGGGAATACAGCTCAAAGGAATCAGTGAGCCTGGATTAGGATAATGGCGGAGGGAGAGGGATTCGAACCCCCGGATCTTTTGGATCAACGGTTTTCAAGACCGCCGCCTTAAACCACTCGGCCATCCCTCCGTTCATATAATGACGAATCTAACGCAATCCCGCCGCGCGTGTCAAGACAGATAGCCAAGGTGCGTTCCTAACAATTCTTACGCAAACGTTGTTTCAATTTGAAACTATAGCCAGATGAAAAGTGTATTGTCTATTGTTTTGATTAAGTTTTTTAATTGTTTTGAAAAAGTTTTTTTAATTGACACACCGTTTCTTTTTCAATAACCTCAAAATAAAGTAATCCTGTTAGAAAAAATACTTAATTGACCTCAAGGCGTTTCTACGGGCTGGTAGTTGCCGCTGAGAGGGTTCTAGACGTTTAGATGTCAACTTCGGACGGAAACGCTTCTGTCCCTTTTTGTTTTGACGAGGGAGGACCCTTATGTATTGTCGTAGATTGTTAACCATAGCTCTCCTCCTTGGGCTCTCCATGGTATCGGTCTCAGGACCGGCGAACGCATGGGAGTTCTCGATGAGTGGAGTTTTCACATGGCTGTATGAAGTTAGAGGCCAAAATGGTGTTAATGGTTTTTTTGGAACTTATGACCAAGCCCAGGCGTCAGGAGTCAACTCCGTCACCTATTCTTCACCCCCCCCTCCATACCTCAGTCCGTTATCTTCGACTTCCTTAAATGGCATAGGCATTGCGGCTCCGTACAATTTTTACGTTGGGGGTTACCATAACGCCAATGTCAGTTCTGCGGGGGTCTGGAATGTCAGCCCAGCGTCGATGGGCGGAACGGCAAGCCGTAGAGCCGGTGGCGAGTCCATAGTTTCGGGGTCTGACGCGAATTGGATGATTTTTTACATGTCCACCGACATGAAAGTGACGATTAACCAGGCTGTCAGTATAGAAGGAAACTATTACATCGGTTCGTGGAATTCTCCGAACTACAGCACGTCGGTAGGTTTAATGACTCCTTCGGGAGTATTGGATCAAGATTCCCCGGGTGTCCAACGATCGATATCTCCCGGTTACTGGCGGACCCTTTGGGTGTCTGCCCAACTACCGTGGGGTAAGATCACTCTGGGAAAGAGACCCGCTGAATTTGGTATGGGGCTGCAATACGACGGATCAGATAACAGGTCTTTGGAATCTCTATCTTTTACCGGAATGTACGGTCCCCTTCAAATGGGAGGGTCCGTATATATTGCTCGTAGGGGTTACGCCACAGACGATTATGGAACCACTGCTGTATGGTACAACGAGCGTGCCGACAAAAATAACACACGCTCCTTTGACTTTATTTTCCCACGTGTGAAATATCACGCCGGCGATGTCTCGGCTGGTTTTTTTTGTAGCTGGCAGTTCAAGCATTTTGGTGGTGAGGGCGTTCTCAATGATCCCAATAAATATGTCGCCGGAACAAGAGGTGTCCAGGCTAGAGATGTTGGAGAGCAATGGGGCATCCTGTACTTTAAATACAATAACGGTCGTTTCTTTCTTAACTCGGAATACGATTACGATCGAATAACCGAGAGAAGGAGTGGGAGTCTACCTGCCGACGCCATTTCCCGTAACCAGGCTTTCCCGGTATTAGATACCCAGCATGATTCAGGCGCCGTTGAAATTGGGGCCCTGTACGGGCCTGCCAAGATTTCGGTTTTAGGGGCCTGGTTCACTGGTGATGACTACCGTTATACCCAAGTGGCGGGTGGATCCTTGTACAGAGTTGAAGTGACGTCGGGCAAGCAGTCGGATACCTGGTCTAACGTCACGGTTTTCAGGCCGTACAGCTACCTCATGATATATGGATACGGGCTTGGTACAAGTATTGCCCGTGATACTGGTGAAGGGTTTGTGCAGGACGCCAGTGTCTACGCCGCCAAGCTGGATTACGCTGTGGCTGCGAACCTGAACGTGTATGGCAGTTTCACATGGGCTGAGAGATTTTCAAAGAGTGGAGACATCATGGGTTGTCTTCTCCCTAATCCAGGGCCTTTTGTCGCGCCATTTTCAGGAAGTGTTGTTTATATTAAGGGGTTCAACTCTGTTCGAGCCGAACCTATTCCGACAATTCCCGATACGTCGCTGGGTTGGGAAATTGATAGTGGGTTTGAGTGGAAACTTCTTGAGGATCTTACCGCGATGGGCACAATAGGTTATTGGGTACCGGGGAAATGGTTTAGCTACGCTTGCGTAGACAAAAGTATTCCAAATTGGGCCCTTCCTGCAAGCGGAGTTGCTCGAGGTCACTACAACGTTAACCCCGACAAAACAATCGACCCAATATGGGGCACGGAATTTAAGGTAAAAGCTTCATTCTAAACTCAACAATCACAGCATGACCAAACTGAAACGGAGGACCCTTTGGCCCTCCGTTTTGTTTGTGGTAGGCTTGGCAAGATCTCTCGTCGCTGCGCTAGCTCGCGATGACATCCGGGCACGTTACTTATTTTACAATGCTACATTAAGTAGAGGCGCACCTTGCCTTCGCTCATAACATATATTA
>JACWAG010000028.1 GCA_014874425.1 Syntrophaceae bacterium
GCAAGCAGGGGCACATCTTCGATTCTCTTCCTGAGTGGAGGCAACGTTATCGGTACTACGTTCTGTCGATAGTAGAGATCCTCACGGAAACGACCTGCAGCAACCTCCAACGCCAGATCACGGTTCGTCGCAGCTATCAGTCGGAAATCGGAAACCACCGGTCGAGTACCACCTATCCTGACTAGTATGTTCTCCTGCAAAACCCTCAAGAGTTTTACCTGTATGGATTTTGGGATTTCGCCAACTTCGTCGATAAAGAGAGTCCCTCTGTGGCGGATCATTACTCTCGGGCCGGAGGAAACGAAAGAAGGGAAGTGGAAGAAAGTGCCCATCCACCTTGATCTGATACCAGTGCTGGAAGATGTTTTTCGGCTAATCGCTCTTGGGAATGATACGCTCTTTTTAATTCAAGGACGCGCGCCACATCCTCACTCCATTTAAAATGCATGGAGAAGGAAGGTTGCGAGGCTTGGTCTTCAATCCATGCCTAGGTTCTACGACCTGAGGCACACATGGAAAACCAATGCTAGACGATCCGGTATGGACTCAGAAATCAGAGAACGTATCTTAGGCCACCGCCCCAAAAGTTTAAGTGTGTCTGAGCGTTATAGCTTGATTTCAGATCAGGAACTCATAAAGGCCGTAGACTTGATGAGATTTGATCACGGCGAAACAGAGATTCTCGTAGCGACCGGCTAGACAAACCATTCATGAGCGCATGTGATAAAGAAGTGATAAAAATGTTTTCACAAAAAAAGTCAGGATGTAGTTTGAAGACGTAACATCCTGACTTCATGAGATTTATTTGGTAGGCGGGAGAGGTTTTGAACCTCCGACCCCTGCCGTGTGAAGGCACATATCTGATAACTCTATAACTGGCTACGCCTTGATTTCATTGAAGATATAAAGCACTTTTGAACACTATTGGTCACTCTTAAGCGCTATGGTTACGTCAAAAGCGACGCCAAAATGACGTTACTTTTTGAGATTGGATGGAGAAAACAATATCAGGCAAGTTCTGTTGGCAAGAACCTTCACAGTCTGATATCGATCTCCCCTACCCCACCATCGGAACACACTTCATTCGGGGGCTAAAACAAGCAAAACATTTTTGTGGCGTGGCAAACTGTCGCCGCATATTTCGCGTCTACAACGCGACCTGGGCGCGGAGCTGATTTATGTGAGGAAAGATAGCATAGACGTCAGAAAATCGCGTGGCTTTGACCTGGGAGGGGAGATTTGACGTGACGGTAACAGGAGATGAATATAAAGTCTCTTTGTCGTTTTCGCCGCTCCTTTTAATCTGATTAGTTTGGAGCAGCTTATGCACCCAAGCCAGTGTCCTCTATTTTCAGGCCATTATACTTGATCCTCTGACTCAAATGGAGTAATTCTCATTGTGGGGCGTTCTCCTTGTGCGATCTTTTGTTGCCAATACTTGGATAGCACATTAAACGCCCCTTCGTGAGACTATTCTACCGATTTAGTTAGCTTTTTGCCATCGTTATCAACTACGAAAGTTGAGTTACTTTATAGAACGGCCTCCTCAATTCTCAACAGGGGGCACTATTTAAGTGTCGAGCAACTACAACCTGCGCGGATAAGTGCGCGCGACCTTGTTCCCTCCAACCACGGAAATGGTGTCATTGGACCCATCGCAGATGAGCGTTGTGCGGGCGTCCCTGAAAAACTTTTCAACAGCATATTCTTTTGTAATCCCGTTCCCTCCCAAGATCTGAATTGCATCGCTGGTAACTTCCAGGGCAGTCTGAGTACCGAAGGTCTTAGCTGCCATTGCGTATTCTATTAGGCGCTTCTCAGGGTTCGTCGGAAACGACCAATTATAAACAAAAGCCGCTCGACATATTTGCCTACTGGCCTCCAGCTTCCGGAACATGTCAAAAAGTTTATTCTGGACACTGGAGTGCTCAATGAGCCGTTTTCCACCCTGGACTCGTTCGCGAGCATAGGTTAAAGCTTCATCAAAAGCCGCTCGGGCCAAACCATTAGCCCAGGTGCCCACCATGGGAAGAGTGATACATAAATGAGCTTCCAAAGCGGCCTCATAATTATCCGGTGCCACAATTAAATAATCCTTGGACACGCGGACATTGTCGAAAAAAACTTCTCCTTGGCAGAGGTCCCTCGCCCCCACTTTGTCTACGGGCTTACCCTTGGAGATACCCGGAAGATCCGCGTTGAAGATAAAAATGCCGCCGCCGGCATGACCCATAGAAGAATCAATCTGGCACATTAACAAAATGTGATTGGCAAGGGGGCCATTAGACACCCAGGCTGACTTCTGGCCGTTAATCACATAATCATTCCCATCCCGGCGAGCTCGGCACTGAGCCCCAATGCTCGGATCGCGAAAGCAAGGATAACCCACTGCCAAGGTATCAGAACCATGGTCAGGCTCCGTAATAGCCCAGCAACCGATATAACCCCCATCGGTGCACTTGCAGTAGGGAATGGTGAATTCTTTGATGTGATCTTCGGTTCCTCCCATGGCCACCGCAGCGTCCAGGCTGGTGTTGAGTGCTAGTGTCAATCCGAAGCTCCCCCACGCCAATTCCTCCATGACAATCTGAATCTGTAATGGAGTTAGGCCTGGACCACCGAAGTCCTCGGGATATGGGAGCTTATGATAGCCCAGTTCGTAGGCTTTTCGCATGAAATCCCAAAATGGTGATTCGGCCGCGTATGCCTCATCCGGAGTCATCTTATCAAGCTTTACTGAGACCGGTCTCATGACCTCTCTGGCAAACTTGCTGGCGGCTTCCCTTAAGGCGATGTCTTCCGAGGATAAGTTCAGGTTAAGATCAAAGTAGTCCATGGTTCTTCCTCCTATTTTGGTGTGGTTGAGATTCGATCAACCGACTTTCGTCCTTTTCCCACTCGCTTTCCGGACTATCAAACCAAATGGCTTCAGGCGTGCGCCCGCAACCCACAACGCTACTTGGGCTCTATGATCTCCATTAGCAGGCCTAAGTTGCTCTTCGGGTGTATGAATGCAGCCTTGAAGTCGTCGGTATCAGCCTCTGACATCACTCTCAATCCGTTAGCCTTAAGTCCACTGATGACCTTGTCAAACTGATCCACCTGAAGAGAGACATGATGAATCCCCTGTCCTCTATTGTCGATGAACTTGGCGATCAGTCCTTCCCGATCCGTGCTGGCCATCAGCTCAAAGTGAGCACCACCAACTTTAACGAAGGCTGATTTGATTTTCTGATCCTCATAAGTAGTGCGGGATATGAGTACGCCACCGAAAGCGTTCTCGAAGAATTCAACAGCCTCGTCCAAGTTCTTTACAGCTACTCCGATGTGGTTGAATCTCTTGATCATTTGCCACCTCTTCTCATTATGTTGTCGACCGTTTACACACATGTTGCCCGGTAGATTACCGAATGAACTGTCACCTCGCGAGGATGTGAATACTGGCGTTAACCCCATGTTCAAGTCCGGTCACCAGTCCACCGAGCATTTGCGCCAGCCCAACTGTAGCCTTGGGTGTCTGCCTTTCTCCTGCCTCACCCCGCAGATGCAACACTACCTCACAGATGGTACGCACCCCTGAGGCGCTGAGCGGATGTCCTAGTGCTAATAGGCCGCCACTCGGGTTAACAGGTATTCTGCCCCCTATCTTTGTCGCACCGGATCTGAGCAACTCCAGACCTTTGGTGGGCTCGCATAACATGAGGTCCTCGTAGCGCAGGATTTCTTCATTTGCAAAGGCGTCGTGCATCTCCACCAGGTCGATATCTTTTGGATCAACCCCGGCCATTTCATAGGCCATCTTTGCAACCTTTGTCCCAACCGGCGACACACAAATATCTTCCTGAAGATATTCGTAGTCCCCGCTCAATAGCGTGGACGCCAGCACTTTTACAGGTTTTGTAGTATGTCTCCTCGCCACGTCCATGCAACAGAGAATCGCTGCTGCAGCACCATCTGTATTTGGGCAGCACATAAGCAGAGTTATGGGATCACAGATCATTCGGGAGTTGAGGATTTCCTCTACGCTGAACTCTTTCTTGTATTGGGCTTGAGGGTTCAAGCAACCATGATGATGGTTCTTCACCGATACCAATGCAAAATCTGCCGGTGTAGCTCCATACTCCTCCATTTGTCTTCTGGCAACCATGGCGAATACACTGGGCATGGTCATGCCCAGGTGTCCGTCCAGATCATCCTTCTCGGGCGGAATGAGTTTCCCGGCGATCGGACTCGTCGTCATTGACTCCACCCCTATTGCTAAACCCACGTCGTAGCGGCCGTCGGCTATTTCCTTCCATACCCCTCTGAAGGCAGTGGAACCCCCAGCACATGCATTTTCCACATTGATCATTTCCAGGGCCCTTATACCTACCTCCTTGCATACGGCCTGTGCGGTACAATTTGTATCGTAGTTTCTTGCGGCGTAGGTTACTTGGATATCCTTCGGCGGGATACGGCAATCGGCAAGCGCCGCTGCAACAGCCTCGCCGCCAAGGGATGCAGCGCTTCTGTTCGGGAACTTTCCGAATACGCTCTGTCCTATCCCGATTACAGCCACTTCTCTCATGAAACACATCCTTCTATTACGGCCAAGAGTCCTAATGCTCAAGACCAGAGACTCTTGTTGGAGAATCAACATTTGACTATGCGGGCTTAAATTTATAACCGATAATCAACTTGCCATCTTCCTGCCAGAGTTCTTCAATTACCACTGCCATGTCCATGCCTATCCGAAAGGTGTCGGCCTCCGTCAGTTTGAGAGGGGCAAAGACCCGTACGCCTTCTGGCAAATCGACTAACCCTACCGCGTAAGGCGGCTGAAAGTGTGTTGAGGGCATACGGCCGATAGTGTAGGAGTAAAGCTTGCCACGCTTGCTGAGTGCCACTTCTTCCACGTTTGTACCAAAGCAACTGAAGCAAAAACTCGCTTTTGGAAAATAGACTTTCCCACAAGAGGCGCATTTGTTGCCAAGCAATCGGCCGCCCTCAGCATCGTCAAAAAGACCTTCCCTGACAATAACCGCGTCAACCATAATCTCCTCCTTACATTCAATGCCGGGTAACTTAAAGTTACTTTTTCAGCTTGTACCCTGTCTTTTCCCTGTCCCAAGCGTCAGGCGTGATGCCTCTCTCCCTCAACTTGGTCTTTTCGACCTTACCTGTAGGCGTTTTGGGCAAGTTTTGTACAAACTCAACATATCGAGGGACAGCGAAATAGGGCATCCTCTCTTCGCAAAACGCAAGCAACTCCTCTGGAGCCAGTTGTTCGCCTTTCTTCAGCACAACTACAATCTTAACCTCATCCTCCGCCTCTTCTGACCGGACCCCTATTGCAGCGGATTCGCTCACCTGAGAATGGGCGTTAACCGAACGTTCAACTTCGAATGAAGAGATGTTCTCTCCGCGTCTTCGGATATAATCCTTTATCCGATCTACGAAGAATAGATAACCCTCTTCATCCAAGTAGCCGGCGTCCCCGGTATGATAGAAATGGTTTCTTACCAGTTCGACAGTTTTATCCGGCATGTTGTAGTAACCTAACGACGTCGTCCAAGGCACTCTGCCTTGGGCTACAATTTCCCCTACAGTTCCGGCAGGTACGGGAAAGTCATCGTCGTCCACAATTCTGATCTCGAAACTGCTGGTCGCTCTTCCACAAGAACCAATTTTGGGTCTGTCGTAGGGGTTGTAGGTGATAATGGCCAGCTCTGTCAGGCCATAACCTTCCACAATCTTCAGATCATACCTTTTCTCAAAATCCTGGTATATTGCCGTAGGCATAGGAAAAGCGGCACAAACCCTCACAGGATTGTCGCTGTCATTAGCTTTCCGAGGCTGACTGTATATGAAGTTAGCGGTCGCACCAAGAGAGTTGAACACGGTAGCTTTTGCTTTTCTGATCTGGTCCCAAAAACGACTAGCGCTGAATCTTTCGTAAATGACCGCCTTTGCCCCTAGCAGAAGCGCGGGATATACGCATAAGATCCTGGCATTGGCATGGAACAAAGGCAAACATGTGTACAGAATATCCTCGGATGTAGCCCCAATTGCATCGATATACTCACGGGCGCTAAAATAGACCATAGAGTGAGGTTCCATGCACCCCTTTGCCGGACCAGTGGTTCCGGAGGTATATATGATCATCTGAGGATCACTAGCCTTAGTGGCCACGAGGGGAGTTTCAGGAGAGCCTTTGGCCAGGTCTTGATAATCGCTCAGCTCGAATCTCAGCTTCGGTGTTCCTTGTTTTGCCTCAGTGTTGGGCCAAACGATAACCTTCTCAAGTTTTGTCAAGTCGTTCTCAATTAACTTTAGCCTGTCGATGAGACCGCGATCTATCACAATGACCTTCGAGTCGGAATTGTTAAGTATATATGAAAGAAAGTTACCTTTGTTTGCCAGGTTTATTGGCACATCTACGAGGCCTGCTTTTGACACTCCGAACCACAGATGCACGGCTCCCAGACAATTCGGCAGAAAGGTAGCCACCTTATCTCCCTTTTTCAGTCCGTGGTTAAGAAGCCCGTTTGCGATTCTGTTTGCTGTCTCGTTAACCTCTCGATACGTCAGTTCCTTTCCTTCTTGATATTGGAGAAAAGCCTTGTCACCACAGGTGTCGGCTTTATCCTCCAGAATTTGTCCCAGACACTGCCGGCTGAACGGATATGCATTCATCGATGACTCCAAATTATCGCTGTAAGTAGTGGCGGAATTTTCATCTAGGGCACATTCCTCGTAACGGTTCACAGCGGAGATCGCAGAGGCCACAGAGGAATCTCGTATTCCTTTATTGTTTCCGGAATTAGATGCACACCGCTCGGGCTCACCTTCATGAGTACCTGTATCAAACCGGCTGTGCATCACCAAGTCTTGTGTGGATGATTTAAAAGTCCTTTTTCTCTGCGGTGAATTCTTCTTTCATGGCGAACGGTGACCCTTTCCTGACTGCCATTTGTCATTCTCCTCTGTGTATTTCTCTTGGCAGTCGGCTCAAGTCTCTATATCGGGTTTCTCCGACCCAGGGCGAAACCAAGTTATCGGCCGGAAATGTCTAGGGACTACGCCTTGTTGTTTAAATTTGGGATAGCCTATACAGACGGTTGTCTGGACCGTCCACGGGTCTCCATACCCCAACTTGGCCATTATCTCCGGAATAAAATTTACCCCAGCCCCGAAATTGCTCCAGCAGAAGCCAAGCCCGAGGGATACGGCAGCTAAATTCATGTTCTGTCCTGCAATGCCGGCATGAATCTCAGGGTTGGCCATCTTCTTGTTCCCACCGATGAATACAACAGCAGGGGCATCAAAAAAGACGAGCAGTTCCTTCCGGGCAATGCAACTCAAGCCATATTGGACGCGGGGATCAAAAACACCTGCGGGTATGGTTTTCACCAGGTTCAGCACCTGCTCGTCGCTGGTAAACATGCCGTGCAGACCTTCCCATACTGCATGGCACGCAACCTCAAGCTGGCAGAGGAACTCGGGATCTGTCACTACCACGAACTTCCACGGCTGATGGTTACCGCCGCTCGGAGCAAAACGCCCCGCCTCCAGGATCCGGCGAATGAGTGGTTCGGGTACGGGGTCTTTCTTAAAGTTCCGCACACTTCTTCGATTCAGGATGACGCGCTCCACCTCGGTCCACTCAGATGGTTTGCCCTGCGCGTCCTTTGGATCGAGAGGCAACTTGATGCCCGGAAAATCAGTGTCGAAGAAAGCATCTTTGACACTGAAGGTCTGGACAACTGATACGGCGTCCACTGGACAGGCAATTAGGCAGTTGAAGCACGAAAAGCAGATATAGTTGCTTTTCATCTTTGGAATCTTGTCTTCACCCATTTCCCAACATCTGAAGGGGCAGTTCTTCATGCAGAGGCCGCAACTGTTGCATTTGTCAGAATCAGCCTTCATCACGCCATTTATTACCCCTTCGGGACGAAGCAGAGGTTTGAGTTCTTCAAAGGTCGGGGCCGGACCGGCCAGAATCTGTTCCAGCGTGCCCATCGTCAAATCTTTCATAATCGATCTCCTCCTGTTATCGATCGGCATTAGTGCGCCTCTACGGGTCTTTCCCACAACACTAATGTGCATACAGAACAACGTGAAATTCGAAACTGGGTCAAGACCAAGGTACCCAGAGACCATGAATTATTATCATCAACTTCGGTTGCGCTGACGGTCCGGTTGAATCAGGTTTTACTAGATTCCAATGGTGCTTGGCACCATCACAAACCGGCTCGTCGGTTTGGTTTGGTGCAACTATTCAACTGCTAGGAACACTCGCCTTAGACTCATTTAACTACCTTGGGTTTAGCAGATGCGTTTAGGGTTAGATGATCTTTATTTGCCCGACAAAAATCTTATACATAATTCTTGCCAGCTCCTCTGGCTTTACTGCCCCGTTAGGATCGAACCATCTATATAGCCAACTCAACATTCCCATCAAAGAATAAGCTATCAGCGTAACATTTTGTGGAGTTCTATCTTCTTTTGTCAGGAGGTTCCCGACAACGGTCTTTAGAATCGTAATAAACACTTTTTCCTTGTTCTTGATAATATCAAGATACCTTTTGGGCAAATTCCCTCTTTCGTTCAGGGCCAGCCGCGATTCCATCTGCTTTTCTTTGTAATTCACAATGAAAAAATTGATAAATGCGCGCAGCTTGTCGTGAGACGACGTGACTGAGTTGAGCTTTTCCTGCAATTCTTTTAGAGAGGCATCTAAGTACCGGAATAATATAAGAAAAAGGACGTCCTCTTTGGCTGAGAAATAATGGTAGATCGCTCCTTTAGAGCCGCCCATAACCGCGGCTACATCTTTAAGAGTGGCTGACAAATAGCCCTTTTCGTAGAATACCTTGATAGCGGCTTCACAAATTTCGGCTATCTTTTTCTTCCCTTTAACGGTGCAATCATCATATTTCGCCAATTCAGGTACCTGATTTCCCAATGCGTGGCCTTGCTATAGATCCTTTAAAAACAAACCAGCGGGTCGGTTTGTATTATCATCTCATTAAAGGGATCCTGTCAAGAAGAAAATTGAGGGATGGATAACCGTTTTTTGTATGTGAATACCCCTCGGGATAAGCACATAGGCGTTAAAATAGGACTCGCGTTTAATATCAGAAGTTGGTATGACGCGATTTATGAAAAACCAAGATGTCTACACATGAAGACAAATGGACCAGCATTGTCAAGATGTTACCGATTGATTTAGAGGATAAAAAGGTGTGGAGCATTAATTCGTAGCCGAAAGGTACCAAATGCGACGGCATTGATCAGGCTGGCATTGGCTTAATCTTTGTCTGACCTATCAATCAAGGATGTTGCGGCATGGTCAAGAATCAATGGAATTACTCAACAAATGGGACCCGGTCTTTTCTATAGATTGAGAATATGAGTCATGGTTAGGACATGTCCTTGGTCAGATGCTATCTGATGAGATCGTTCCAGCTCACGCTGGTCTAAAGATTAGAGTTGTGGCCGCCACGGTGATCACGGGTCCAGGGGTTCGCTGTACAGATTGGCGAGCTCATGTTTTAATAAACCCTGTTTCTGGTAGATTTAGCTCGGTTGAACTCACAGACCATAAGGGAGGAGAAAGCTGTTTTCGATATACGGTCAATTCTAAGGAGGTCATATTGGCGGATCGAGGATATTGCGCTGCAAGAGGTATTGAGCACATAGTTAAGTCGGGCGCTCATGTTGTGCTCCGAGTTAATCCTTATAGCTTGAAAGTTTGTGATCCGGAAAAGAAGCGGATTGATTTGTTGTCGTACGAGAGTAAAATAACCTCTGATACTTTTACTTCATTAAATGTATTAATTCCAACCCCTCCGGACATGAAACTTAGGAATAGTCATGTATGGAAGCTTTCTGAAGCTACGAATTGGATAGAGGCAAGGATCGTTGGAACCAGGACTAAAAAAGGGAATGTTATATGGATTCTCACAACTCTCAAACCTGATCAGTTGGCGGATAAAGCCCTGTTAAAACTCTATCGCATACGCTGGCAGATAGAGTTGATGTTTAAGAGACTAAAATCTCTACTTCATCTTGACGGCTTGCCGACCAAGAAAGGTCCCACATCGAAAACCTCGCTGCTAACCAGATTTCTTGGAGCGGCGATAGCTCAGAAGATGGTCAGACCGGCTGGCCCTTTTCCCCTGTGGTGAAGACATCGACGATGCCCCCATTCACAATCAC
>JACWAG010000206.1 GCA_014874425.1 Syntrophaceae bacterium
GAGATAACGCTTCTCCATGTTCAGGAGACTGGACAATACGAGAGTGACGAGTTTGCGAGTCAGTCTCTTCAGCAGGGGGCTCAAATACTGAGGAGGTTCGATTTTGAACCGATCACCCAAATTACCAAAGGGGACTTCGTTGAACAGATCCTCAGGGACGTCGCAGTACACAGATACGATCTCGTAGTCCTTGGGGCATATGGGCATAAGCGGCCAAAATATTTAAAGCTGTTGAGCGACGAAGCCCTCAACTTGGCGCGGTTGACAACTCGACCGATCCTGGTATTCAGGGAAAAGACAAGACATTGATGTATGGGGCCTGAAAACTCAGATAAAGAAATTCCCCAAAGGTTTTTAGACCCCAAGGCTAAGCCATCGGAAAATCTTCTTAACACACCGTCCTCAGTCGCGCCCGAGGTTGAACTCCTCTGGCGCGGGAAAAAACGTCACAAAAATCAGAAAATTGGCGATCTTCGTATGGTGGAGCGCGTCCACGTTATTTCCAATGCGTGCGCAGGGACACTGCGAAGGTCAGAATCTGCCCAAGACCCATGGACTAATAAGCTAATCCGGGGAGATAATAGATTGGTAATGAGTTCCCTTCTTGCAGGTCGGATGCGAAGGGAAATTGAAGATGTGGGAGGGATTAAGCTCATATACATTGACCCTCCATTTTTGGTTGGCTCTAATTACAAAATGACACTTCTGGTCGGTGAGGATAATCTGGATCGGCCCAACATTATTCAGGAGTTCGCATATAAGGACTCGTGGGAAGCGGGGCCCAGCGCATATCTGGACATGATGTACGAACGTCTTTGGCTCATAAAGGAACTTCTTGCTGACGACGGGAGCATTTGGGTTCATTGTGACTGGAAGGCCAATTTTATGTTGCGGGCCATTCTGGACGAGGTCTTTGGATCAACCGCCTTTCGAAACGAAATAATCTGGTATTACACCAATAAAATCCCCGACACACGCAAGCGTCAGTATACAAATGCCACAGATACAATCTTATATTATTGTAAATCAGACAAGAGTATTTTTAACTGGCAATTTGAGAAGAGGGAGAAACCGATAAGAGTTTCCCGGATGAAGAAAGTGGAGGGGAAAAAGATTTATCCCAAAGGTCCCGATGGAAAATGCGTTTATGTGACTCGTGAAGAACGGACCGCTGACAACGTCTGGAAGTTCCCTCTATTGCACGCTCACCCGGAAATGTGGGGATATCCTACTCAAAAACCAATACAACTTTTGGAGCGAATCATACTCACGGGAACGAACGAAGGCGACTTGGTGGCAGATTTCTTCTGCGGTTCGGGGACTTCGCTGGAAGTCGCCCAAAGACTGGGCAGAAATTGGATAGGCTGTGACTTGGGCAAAATTGCGGTTCATGTATGTCGCAAACGCATGGTCAAGGTTTTGAATGAAGAAACAGGAGTGTCAGGGAAGGTCGTTGGGTTCGAGGTGCTTGAAGCGGATGAGCCAAAAGACTTGAAACTTAAAAAAGCAGCTAACGCAGTTCTTTCAAATGATTTTCACAGAGACGAATATAACTTGACCAAAAATGTCGCCTACTTCAAAATAAATATTTCAATCAATGCGCTCACCGTCGCGGTTGCTTTAACAGATTTCGGTCTTTCTTCAAGTCAAACTGTAACAGAGGTTTTCGAATTCAAAGGAAAAACTGGTTCGTCAAAAGTTATTCTGGACAATGGGCAACTGGTGAAAATCCTCAACAAAAAAGATGGTAGTGAACAAAGGTGTCTGCTTACTCAAAAATGGAGCGACTGGATAGACTACTGGGCTGTGGATTTTGAATATGGCGAGACTCAATCTCTAACTGTAGACCACTCAAACATCACTCGAAATGGAGCGATTTTCAACAGTGTCTGGCACAGTTTTAGGACGCCCAGGAATCGATCTATCGAGTTATCCAGCTCCGCATGGGAATACGAAGGCCCTGGGAATTACAAAGTTGCCGTCAAAGTTATCGACATATTCGGCAACGAAACATTTCAAGTATTCGAAACAGAAGTTCTTTAAATTCTAACTCTTTGCTCCCTGTTCATTTTAAGAAAGGAGATGTCGGCATGAAGAAAATCTTTCTAACGGCTAACCTGATCATTAGTTTACTGGTAGTCACTTTTATGAGCCTGTCATACGCGGCGGACCCTGTTTTGATCGGAGTACCGACCGCTGAAACTTCTCTTGAGGGAAGGGAATCCATAAAAGCTCTCCAAATGGCTGTTGATGAGATTAACGCCAAGGGCGGGGTGAATGTCGGCAAGGATAAAAGGCTTTTAAAAGTTTTAGTGTCTGATCTGAGAGATTCATCCGCGGGTGTACCTGTATCTGAGGCATTACTTGGCCTGGAAAAGATCATTACCGAAAAGAAAGTTAACGCCATTTTAGTTGGGCCGTTCAGATCGGAGTCGCTATTGGCCGGCATGGACATAATTGCAAAATATAAGGTCCCTCTGCTCGAAACCATAGCCATGTCTCCTAAATTCGAAGAAAAGGTCAAAGAAGACCCTGTAAAATACAAACATTGTTTTAGAGTTTGTCTGAACGCCCAGTCTTTGGTCGGTTATCTTGCCCAGAGTCTTGGTTTTCTGAAAGAGGAATTTGGCTTCAATAAAATGTATGTAATGACTCAAGATGTGCTTTGGGCCAAAGCCACAGGTGATGGTGTGGCCAAAGTAGCCACTGCCAAAATGGGTTATGAATTGGTAGGTTCAGAAACCTACCCGACCGGCGCATCCGATTTCTCCGCGGGGCTAATGAAAGCGAGGATAAAGAATGCTCAAGTCATCTTGCCGGTGTTTGATATGCCTCAGAGCGGGATCCTTCTCAAACAGTGGAAATCTCAGAAAATCCCTTCGCTCCTATGTGGTTTCATCTCACCGATGGCGGGCCCCGCGGCCTGGAAGATTTTCGAAGGTAAAATCGGTGGACTTTTGAATTCCAACTTTGAATTAGGTAGCGCAATCCCAGTAAGAAAATATCCTCCAGCTACGAAATTTTACGAAGACTACCAGACAAAATTCCGTGTGCCCATGGAAGCGGGACATGGGCCGGCCCCTTCTTACGATGCCGTCTATATCCTTGCTGAAGCTATAGAACGAGCGGGTTCTCTGGATCCTGACAAGATAGCTGATGAAATCAAGAAGACGGATCGGGTTGGAGTCATTGGTAAAATTAAATTTAATGATGGAAATCAGGTCATATATGGCCCTGATCCTAAAGAAACCGCGGCTGGCTGTGTCTATCAGTGGACAGAGGACGGCAAAAGGGTAATTGTATTTCCAAAATCCATAGCGGAGGGCAAAATTGTTCTTCCCGAATGGATCAGCCCAATCAAGAAATAGTCCCAAAGCGTGATCGTGATTAGAAACTGTTTTTGCTGTATTTGCCCCTGGGGAAAATTGTAGGGGCGTAGAGAGTACAAATATAGACCTTACAGGAATACCCGTATGTGGGAAGTCGCAATAATTTACGGCTTTATCAATAGCGTAATACTGGCGCTTACGGCCCTTGGATTCAGCTTAACCTTCGGCATTAGCGGGGTCCCTAATTTCGCTTATGGGGCTTTGTATATTTTTGCGGGATTTGCATCCTGGTTATTGTTAAACAAACTGGCGCTTCCATTTTTCCTGTCCGCTGCGATTGCGGTATTTCTGACGGCTCTTCTGGGAGCTGCGATGTATCGCTTAGTTTTGCTCCGAGTTCGTAGCCTCGTGATTTCAGAAGTCATAGCCACTTTCGGAGTTGGTTTAATAATTCTCGAACTTTTTCGTTACCTTGGATTCTCTGGCTTCGAATACACTCTTCCTGTATTTACTGATGGCAGTCTACTCATCGGCAATACCTACGTAGATTATCAGCGGATCTGGATCGTGGGAATTGGCATAGTTTTGGCCATTGGCCTTTATCTATTTACCC
>JACWAG010000207.1 GCA_014874425.1 Syntrophaceae bacterium
GACTAAGCTTAATTCTACCGGCCAGCCGAGAATCGGAATTCAGGGCGTGACAGAGGGCCACGACGGTTGCGGGGCTAACCGACACATTAATGGGGGATGGCTCGTTCAAACACGTTTTGTGACACAAGCCTCCTGCCCACGGGGAGAATATTGTGTCATTGCTAGCTGAAAAGCCCTTTCCGCACATCGGGCAATTGTCGAACGCCGGCTGATAGCCCAATAACGCGAGGAGACGAATTTCCTGAACCAGGAACTCAATAGAACTTCGGGACGACTTATCCAGGCTCTCAAGAATTTTCTCGAGGAGATCGAAGACATTAGAATCCGCCTGGCCTTCAGGCAGGAGCCCCGATGAGAGTTCCAGAAAATAGGACGCCCTGGCCAGTAATTCCATGTTTTCCCTTATCCTGAGGAACCCTCTTACCATGTGAGCTTCATCAATCCAGACCATAGCGTCCTTGCGCCTGGATCTAATGACGATATCTACCAAACAGAAAGGTTCAAGATGCCCCCCGAATCTGACTCGACTTTTTCTCGAGTTCTTGGCCACACCTGTAAGCCATCCTTTGTCACGAGAAAGGAATATGACGATTTCGTCCGCTTCACCTCGATCCATTTTCTTCATTATTATTGATCTTGTTGTCATTGCGCCAAACAGGATAAGCTGAACCACAAACGGTAAATGGATTCTTTGTATAAGGCTGCCACTGAGCTAAATTATTCCTTCCGCTTCGATTTGCTTTACAAGCCGCAAAGTGACGCGTCTGCGATCTTCCATGGAGACTCTATCAAGGATTTTCAAAATTTCTTCGAGTCTTTTGAGGTTCCTAGATTTTCTAGAGAGCAAATAACTTATTACATCATGGGTCAAGCGTATTCCACGTTTTGTGGCCATCCTGTCAAGAATCAAAATCCTGGCCGTATCATCCGGTGGTAACAGTTCCACTGACAAACCCGATATCATTCGGGATCTGAGGTGCGGATCATCTGAGAAGATTCTGTCAGGACCCACTGATGAGGAACAGACAAGATGCGCTCCGGTTGTGAGAAGCTTGTTCCAAATATTCCAGAGGTGTTTCGAATCAATGCCCGACACTTTGTCAACATCATCAATCAGTACAGCTCCATATTGAGTTAATTGCTCGTGATTCATACCCACTACTGATTCAAGTGTCGGACTACCATGCGCATTGTTTGTGACTGGTACAAAAATGGATTTGGATCGGTGTTTCACTTTCTCGGACGTCAGAAATCCTTGTAAGGCTTTCAAAATGAGAGTTTTCCCTGAACCCGAAGGTCCATGCAAAAACGCTGGGACCGATTCATTTAGCTCCGAAAGGAAAGTCGCCAGGAGCATTTGAATCGGATTGGCTATACCTGGATGACTAACTATATCCGAGAATGAACAATCATCCGGAGCGTAAAGTGGGAGGGCTATCTGCTTCATGTCCTCATTGTACTGGTGTCCTTAATAATGATCAACAAGGATTTTTAGCAAAAAAGCTTGACAGTTCGGACTGCCTCCATTAATCTTCGACAAGCTGCTATACGGCTGCTAATCTTCAGCCGCGCGAAACCATCCGAGGAATTCCAAAGCAAGGTTGGGGCACTACGTAAATCCATCGATTTCGTTTCCTGTTTAACCTGTCCTAGAATTGCTTCAAAAATTATAGATCCCAGTAATCATAATATATTAAATCCAGTTTGGAAAAATCGATCAGGAGAAGGCATGGACGTTCAAGAATTGAAAGAAAAAAAGGTGAGTCAACTTCTGTCTATCGCTAATTCCCTCGAGATTGAGGGCGCTAGTAGCATGCGGAAGCAAGAGTTGATCTTTGCGATCCTACAGGCTCATCAACAACAGGAAAAGGAACAGCCGATTCGGGGCGAAGGAGTTCTGGAGACTTTACCCGACGGATTTGGGTTCCTCAGAGCGCCTGACTACAATTACCTGCCGGGGCCGGATGACATCTATGTCTCACCGAGTCAAATAAGACGTTTTAATCTTAGAACCGGTGATACCGTCGCTGGGTATATCCGGCCACCAAAGGACACAGAGCGCTATTTCGCTTTGCTAAAAGTCGAACAAATAAATGGTGAAGACCCTGAAAGAGTGCGAGACAAGATCCTGTTCGACAACCTGACGCCTCTGTACCCTGACGAGAAGTTGAAGCTTGAGATTGGACCGACTCAATATTCCATGCGGATCATGGACTTGGTAGCGCCCATTGGTAAAGGCCAACGCGCTCTTATCGTTTCTCCACCAAAGGCAGGAAAAACTGTTTTGCTTCAGCAGATAGCCAACAGCCTCACTGTGAATCATCCTGATGTTTACCTGATCGTGCTTTTGATAGATGAACGTCCCGAAGAAGTTACGGACATGCAGCGTTCAGTCAGAGGGGAAGTGATCTCATCAACTTTTGATGAACCGGCGCAACGCCATGTCCAGGTCGCGGACATGGTAATCGAAAAGGCCAAACGATTGGTGGAGCACAAAAGGGATGTCGTCATACTGCTTGATAGTATCACCCGTTTAGCCCGCGCTCACAACACTGTTGTGCCACCGAGTGGGAAAATCCTCTCCGGAGGTGTTGATTCAAACGCGCTTCACAGGCCCAAGAGGTTCTTCGGGGCTGCGAGAAACATCGAAGAAGGTGGAAGTTTGACGATAATCGCTACAGCGCTTATCGATACCGGAAGCAAGATGGATGAAGTCATATATGAAGAATTCAAAGGAACTGGAAATATGGAAAGCCATCTTGACAGACGTCTCTTGGAACGACGCATATTCCCATGTATCGACATCAATCGTTCCGGTACCCGAAAGGAAGAGTTACTGCTTAATCCTCAAGATTTACAGAGAATATGGCTGCTTCGAAAGCTTCTGGCCGATATGAACTCAGTGGATGCTATGGAATTTCTTTTGGACAAAATTATGCAGACAGATTCAAACAGAGAGTTTCTGCAAGTCATGAACAAGTAGTTTGAGGTGGCGGCATGGTGTTTTGTTTTTAACAAAGAGCGAGTTAGATCTATCGGCTTCTAGTTCACATGATCAAACTGAATGTTGTTGCACTGCTTGAACTTGTATCTGTTAAAATTATGATTTATCTTTTAATCGCAGGGTCATAGTGGTAAGTTATTTTGTTCAAGACCTAATTCCTGGAGGATAAATATGAAAAAGGGGATCCATCCCGAATATAAAGAATCTGTTTTCCGCTGCGCCTGTGGAGCTGAAGTAGCTACACGGTCATTGCAGGAGGAGTATCGTCTGGAGATTTGTTCTTCATGTCATCCTTTCTTCACTGGAAAACAGAAGCTCATAGATAGCGCTGGACGCGTTGAAAGATTTTTAAAGAAGTATGGTGACCAGGCCATCGCTACTGGTAAGAAGCCAGCCAAAACAAAAAAGAAAGCCGAGCCGGCTATAAAGGCGGTTCCAAAAGCGAGGAAGGAGTCCCCAAAGGCGACTTCTCAGGATAAATAGTTGTTGAATGCATACTCGGCGCCGTTGGCGTAAATTGGTTGTTTTGCACGGGAGCCAATAGTCGCTTCCAATGAGCGGGGGCTCATGATCTTAAATAATGATTCAAGCTCCAGTGTGGGCCTTGTAAAGGTCGGGGGACAGGCGGTAATTGAGGGCATAATGATGCGCGCCCCTAAAACTTTCACCGTAGTCGTCCGGAGACCTGATGGCCAGCTATCAGTTAGGGAGGATCGATGGTACTCTCCGATGGAAAAGTGGCCATTGCTTAAAAAGCCATTTTTACGCGGTTGCGTAGTGCTTTACGAAGCCCTCTTCAATGGTATCCAGGCTTTGACCTATTCAGCGCAGGAAGCGCTGGGAGAAGAAGAGGAAAAGCTCAGTCCACTGGCGCTAGCCGGTACCATTGGCTTTGCGCTCGGTGGGGCGATCTTGCTGTTCGTTGTGGTTCCACACTTGGCGACTCTAGGGATAGGGGCCCTTGCTGGGGCTGATCTGGGTGTCCGTAATGTTTGGTTCCATGTAATCGACGGTATAATCAAGGTCAGTATTTTCGTGGGATATATCGGATTGATTTCGATGCTAAAGGAAATTAGACGAGTTTTTCAGTACCACGGAGCTGAGCACAAATCGATTCATGCTTACGAAAGAGGGGATGAACTCACAGTAGAGAACGCGAAGAAATATCCGACACTGCATGCCCGCTGTGGGACGGCCTTTATATTGCTGGTCCTCATGCTCAGTATTTTATTGTTCACTATTGTGTTCCCATTCGTGCCGAAAGACCTTTTTGGCAATAGGATTGTTACCAATGTTTTCTTCATCTTGGTCAAAATTGCTTTATTGCCGCCAATAGCGGGAATTTCTTACGAACTGATAAGACTGGCGGATAAAAGTCAAAACGCGGTTCTCTTATTCATATTGTCGCCTGGCCTATGGTTACAGAAACTTACTACTCGTGAACCTTCGGATGATCAGCTTGAAGTTGCCATAGTGGCGCTGAAAAGAACTTTGCAAAAAGAGGAAGAGTGGGCTGAAATAAAAAACGCCCTTTAAGAAGAATACATGCAAGTTTTGGCCAAACTGGAAGAATTGAATCGCAGGTATGAGGAACTCGATTACGAACTCGCTCGACCTGAAATTGTCTCAGACCTGGTATCACTCAAGAAGTTTTCCAAAGAACAGTCTCAGTTGAGTGATATAATATCGGCTTACAAGAAGCTCAGTGGCGTTATCCATGAAATTGCGGAACTCGAGAAAATAATATCTGACGGCGAAGACCCTGAACTGGTTGGAATGGCTCGTGAAGATCTCCTCGGCCTAACGGAGCGTCGGGCCCAACTCGAAAGTGAAATCAAACTACTTTTGGTCCCTCGTGACCCCAATGATGAAAAGAACATTTTCCTGGAGATTAGGGCTGGGACGGGCGGCGAAGAGGCTGCTTTGTTTGCGGCTGATTTGTTTCGCGCTTATTGCCGTTACGCTGAATCAAGAAAATGGAAAGTCGAGATGATGTCGGTCTCAAACAGCGGATCAGGTGGGATCAAGGAAGTCATTGCTCTGGTTTATGGTCAAGGGGCCTTTTCGAGACTAAAGTACGAGAGAGGTGTCCACAGGGTCCAGCGTGTGCCGCTGACTGAATCTCAGGGACGCATCCATACTTCCGCTGTAACAGTCGCTGTATTGCCTGAAGCAGATGACGTCGAAGTAAGCATCGATCCAAAAGATCTTAAGATTGACGTTTATCGTTCATCGGGTCCTGGGGGACAGAGCGTAAACACCACAGACTCAGCGGTTAGAGTCACCCATTTGCCGACCAACATAGTTGTTACTTGTCAGGACGAGAAGTCTCAGCACAAAAATAAGGCCAAAGCGATAAAAATTCTTCAAGCCAGACTTCTTGACAAGATGGAAGAGGAACGTGACTCCGAAATAAGCAAGGAACGAAAAAGCCAGGTAGGTTCAGGCGACCGTTCTGAAAGAATCAGGACATACAATTTCCCTCAGAATCGCGTTTCCGACCATAGAGTCGGTTTGACCCTCTACCGTCTCGAAGAGATCATGGAAGGAAAGTTAGATGACCTTATTGATCCTCTGATTATTCATTTCCAAACTCAAGCCATGAAAGACACTTTCACCAACTGATCCGCACGGACATTGACTCCACAATCAAATTCACGCATTTTTACCGTAATAAATTCTTGACACAAGCATGGCGATTCATTAGTGTAAAATGCTATATAAATTGCTCATATGGAAAGCTAACTGCCTACCGGGAGCTTTTATCACAACCTCGTAATCAAGAAAAATAGCATGGATGACGCTCTTCCGGAATCCATCCGAAAGTCGGCGCAAAGTTAGATTTTTAACTATGCGTCGAACGTGGATATTGGGTTCTGGCAAAGTGTAAAGCAAGAGGAAATATGGCTGGAACAACATTCGCTAAAGGCGGGATTCATCCCGAGGAACACAAGGAGTTAACAGAACACTTGGCAATTGAAGAAATGCCGCCTCCCAGTCAGGTGGTATTGCCATTGTCAATGCACTTTGGAGCTATCGCTCAACCGGTGGTCAAAAAGAAACAGGAAGTCCAAGAAGGCGAGGTAATAGCTGTAGTCGAGAAGGCTCTTGGCGCTTCGATTCACAGTAGCGTAACTGGAGTTGTAAAAGCTATCGAGCCGAGGCCTCATCCGACCATGGTGAGGTGTGACGCGATAATTATAGATCGTGATCTGTCGGCGCCGCCACGTCAATATTCGACTGAGGACTGGAAAAAGTTAAGCCGTGAGCAGCTACTCGCGAGAATAAAGGACGCTGGGATTGTCGGCATGGGAGGAGCGGGCTTCCCGACCCATGTCAAACTGTCACCGCCACCAAACGCCAAAGTGGACACGCTGGTGCTAAATGGAGCTGAATGTGAGCCGTATTTAACCACGGACCACAGGTTGATGCTTGAATATCCGGAGAAGGTTATTGAAGGGGCAAGAATTATTCTCAGGGTCTTGGGCATCAAACAGTGTGTGATCGGCATCGAGTTGAACAAGGCTGATGCGATAAATGTCATGAACAAGGCTGCGGCTCAGTCTTCTGAAAAGGATGATACTGTAGTTCGCGTTCAAGGGATGCAGGTCAAATACCCCCAAGGTTCAGAAAAGCAGTTGATTTACTCTCTCACCAAGAGATCAGTTCCTGGGGGCGGGCTCCCGTTCGACGTCGGTGTCATAGTTCAAAACATATCGACAACCATGGCGATATTCGAAGCGGTTGCGATGCAAAAGCCTCTATATGAGAAGGTGGCTACGTTTTCCGGGAGAGCTTTGAACAGGCAGGCGAACTTGAAGGTGAAGGTCGGGACGCTTCTTTCAGATGTTGTCGAATATCTCGGCGGAACGAAGGACTTGGTAAAGATAGTTTCTGGCGGCCCTATGATGGGGTTTGCAATTTCTTCTATTGACATTCCGGTTACCAAGACCACGTCAGGTGTTCTTTTTCTGAACAGTTCCGAGACAGACCTCGGAGAATTTGGTCCATGTATTCATTGCGGTTGGTGCATGGAAGCCTGTCCGATGGGGCTGAGCCCCAAGGAAGTCGGTCTCTATGTCGAGGCCGGCAGAGGCCACTTGACTGAAAAATTCGGTATTTTTGATTGTTTTGAGTGTGGTTGCTGTGCTTACGTCTGTCCCGCCAAACGGCCTCTCGTGCAGTTTGCAAGACTAGCGAAAATAGCGATCAAAAAACGAGGGTGAATTTTGGGACCGATGGTCCGGAACACTTAGCTCATTTCCTTTTCTGTTGTGAAACCTGAAGGAGTGCAGTGTTTCGGAGATAAAGGTTTGTTAATTATTCTACAATTGGTCAACATATTGACTCAAACCCATAACTTACAAGGGAGGATGGGAAAATCGAAACACTAGATTCTAGAAACATGATTCCTAAACCTGACTGGGCTGTTTCGGTGTCCCCGCACATAAGAAAAGGTACCACTACGTCCCAGATCATGTGGACTGTGTCGGCATCATTAATGCCTGTGCTGATTCTGTCCATTTATAATTTCGGGTTCAGGAGCCTGATCATAACACTCATAAGTGTTCTTTCGTGTATGTTTGTAGAAGCCATATCGCAAAAAGCTTTGGGTCGCGCAGTGTCCGTCAAAGATGGAAGCGCAGTGCTTACCGGGATTTTGCTAGCGTTTGTTATACCGCCCGGTGTTCCTTACTATCTTCCATTGATAGGAGCGGTGGCCGCCATTTTCATATCCAAAGAACTTATGGGTGGTCTGGGATATAACGTATGGAACCCTGCTCTCGTTGGAAGGGCCTTTCTACAGGCGTCCTTTCCGGTAGCTATTACCACTGCGTGGATAGCCCCTCAACAGTTGGCCAAGGGCGCATGGGACGTGTTCCTCAGCCCTGGAAGTGTCGACGCTATATCAACTGCGACCCCGCTATCTGTTGTTAAGCAGTACGGAATAACCGCTCTAACACAGCAATTCGGGGGTTTAGACTCCATTTATTGGAATTTTTTCCTCGGTTTCAAACCGGGATGTATAGGTGAAACTTCTGCTTTGTTGATTTTGCTTGGCGGTCTGTACTTAATGGCCCGAAAGATAATCACCTGGCATATTCCAGTGTCCACATTGGCCTCCGCCGCTCTGGTGGCATGGATTTTCGGTGGTCAGACATGGTTTAGCGGTAATCCATTACTCCACGTGCTTTCCGGCGGACTAATGCTTGGGGCCTTTTATATGGCCACTGATTATGTAACATCGCCTACACTAAAATCCGCTCAACTTATATTTGGAGTCGGCGTAGGAGCTTTGACTGTTCTGATCAGGCTTAAGGGTGGGTATCCCGAAGGCGTTTGTTACGCGATACTGCTAATGAACTGCTTGACACCCGCAATGGACGAATGGTTCCAACCCAGTCGGTTCGCTCCACCCAAAGCCGCTCCGGTTGCGGCTGGAAAATAGTACCTATTCCTGAAAGAGGTTTCAATGAAAGAAATCTTCAAAATTACATTGAGTTTAACGGTGGTTTGCATAGTAGCTTCCTTAATACTCGGTTTTGTATATGCGAAGACAGAGCATGCTCGAAAACTAAATGATGAGCGGATAGAGCAGCAAACGATCCAAAGTTTGCTAGGCTATGGCGTTGGCGCCAAGATCCCAAGCGACCTTAAAGTATACCCTGTTTATAGATACGTAATCACAACTGAAAAAGGGGAAACGGTCCTGGGCTATGTTTTACCAATTAAAGACAACAAGGTAGTGCTTGCGGAAATGGACCTTTCCGGTAATCCCACAAATGTTATCCCCATCCCTGTCGAACTATCCGCTCTTTCCGATAAGGCCACTAGAGACAACGCTGTAAACGCTGTTCTGCCTAAAGGTTCAAAATCCATATACGCTCAGACTATCTTTGTAGCCGATCAGGGAGGCAAACGACTCGGCTATGTCGTCCCCGGAGTGACTCAGGGATTCAAGTCATTCATAAAACTAATGGTATCGTTGAACCCAGATTTCACAGTTACCGGTGTGGCCGTAACATCAGCGGAAGAGGACCCAGGTCTTGGGGCCGAAATTCAAAAGAGCTTTTTCAGAAATCAGTTTGTTGGAAAGACAATCGAATTACTCAAGAAACTCACCGTGGTAAAGGAGCCTCTTCCAGCAAATTACGCTGCTGCTCTCGATCCCGCCAAAGCTAAAGCGAAAGGATTGACACCTGAGCAGGTAAAGGAAATCAAAGAGAAACATTTGAAAGATAATATTTACGCATTGACTGGCGCGACTATTTCAAGCAGAGCGATGACAAACGGTGTTGTGAGCACGGTCAAGAAATTCGTCTACCGTCTCGACAAATTGAACGAGGCCATCAAAAAAGAACAATTAAGCGTGGCGTTTTAGCGGAGGCAAAAAGTGAGCAGCAACCTCAGACTTATTTGGAATGGACTGATACCTGAAAACCCCATCTTCCGCCTTGCGCTAAGTATGTGCCCGGCGGTCGCGGTTACGACCTCGGTTGAAAATGGATTGATGCTCGGGTTGGCCGTCGTATTTGTTCAGGTTTTTTCCAGTTGCACAGTATCAATATTCAAGTCTTTCATCCACCCCAGGATAAGAATACCGGCCTATGTCATAGTCATAGCGCTATGGGTTACAGTTATCGACATGATTCTGCCGGTTATTTCCCCGGATGTTTACAAGAAGGTTGAACTCTTCGTTAAATTGATAGTAGTTTTTGCTATCATCATTTCAAGATTGGAACTGTTCGCCTCAAAAGAACCCCTTATTCCTTCTTTCTTTGATGGGTTGGGAATGGGTTTCGGATTTTTATTCGGTTTGTGTCTGATAGGCGCTATACGGGAATTCTTCGGAACTGGCCAACTGTTTGGTTATGACATCTTGGGATTCAATCCATTACTCATCATGGTATTACCAGCGGGTGGATTTTTCGTTATCGGATTCATAATGGCTATATTTAACTGGTTAGAATACAAGATTACGGGAAAAATCCCCACATCGGGAGGGGCCCACTGACATGAACGTAAAACAGTTCTCAAACGTGGCGTTGCTAATAGTTTTACCAATATTCCTGTTTGTGATGATCTTTCCGGCCCTGGTCCACGCTGCTACCGGTTCTGGTTCATTTAAGAAAGACACGGAAATCCAGATTTCCTTTGGAGCGCCTGTGGACGAAACATGGGCCAAGGACCCTGCAAACTACAGAGTGTTTCAAAAGACGGATCCGGATATTGAGATACCGGTAACCTCAGTTACCCTAAGTCCCAGGAAAACAAGCGCAGTCCTGACATTTGGGGAGGCGCTTAACCTGTCGAGTGAGTACGAGGTTCAAGCCAAGAACGTCACATCCGACGGAAAAATGTTGGGCAATGTGGAGTTTTTGGTAAAGAAAAGCGAAGGTCAAATCCTTTTCACAATATTTCTCGGGGCTATGTTGATAAACAACTTTGTTTTCACCAAGTACCTCGGGCTATGTATCTTCTTTGGCGTCTCCCAGAAAAAGGAAACAGCCATAGGAATGGGGATAACCTTTACCATAGTCATGGTTCTCAGCGCTGTGATGTGCTGGGCCTTGCTCACTTTTGTTTTGCAACCCCTCCACTTAGGATTCTTGCAAATAATTGTGTTTATCGGCACAGTGGCTATTTTTGTGCAGGCTGTCGATACAATATTGAGAAAAGTCAATCCATATCTATTCAAGAAACTAGGTGTTTTCTTGGTCCTTATTGTCACGAACTGCATAATTCTGGCGGTTCCGTTGATAAACGCGGACAGTGGTAACGGGCCCTTCGAGAGCCTTACGTTGGGACTTGGCGCTGGACTTGGTTTTGCTCTGGCCCTGTTTCTCATGTCCTGTGTTCGGGAAAAACTTGAACTTTGTAGAGTGCCAAGTGTATTTAGGGGACTTCCCATAGCCTTTGTCGTGGCAGGTCTCTTTGCGCTTTCTTTTCTGGGATTTTCAGGTTTTTCAATTTTTTGAGAACGATAAACAGAAAATGGCGACCTCAAGAATGTAGGTCTTTAGAGGTGATCTGATATGGAAGATGTCTGGCATGTAGCCACTATGGGCATAATCTTTTTCGCGGTGTTCGGCGCAATATGCGGATTAATTCTTGCCTTGGCGGCCAAGAAGTTCGCTGTAAAAGTCAACCCAAAAATCGAAGCCGTTCGCGCCTGTTTACCTGGGGCAAATTGCGGAGCATGTGGTTTCGCAGGATGTGAATCCTATGCCGAAGCGGTAGTTACCGATCCTAACTGTCCAACAAACAAGTGCGCTCCAGGCAAACAAACCGTTGCCGAAAAGGTGGCGGCGATTACTGGAAAGGCCGCCGGGGCTGCGAGCCCAATAATATCAGTCCTTCGTTGCTCCAGAAATGAGGGCGAGGTAAAGAAGAAATATTCCTATGTTGGTTTCGACACATGTCAGGGAGCGGCGATAGCCTTCGGTGGACCATACGAGTGCAATTTTGCCTGCATCGGCTATGGTGACTGTGAAACAGCTTGCCCGTTTCATGCCATACACATGAAAGATAATATGCCGGTCATAGACCCTATATTGTGCACCGGTTGTGGAGTTTGTGTTAAAACCTGTCCCAAGCAGGTGTTGCAACTCATCCCAAAGAACGCTATCTGCTACGTCCCTTGCAACAGCAGAGACTCCGGAAAAGCGGTCACCAACGTTTGCAAAGCCGGATGTATCCACTGCGGCGCGTGTACCCGTAAGGCTAAAGATATAGTTACAATGGTCAAAGACCGTATCGAAATTGACCACGAAAAATGCGATGAAGATTGCGCAAAGGCTGGAGTTTGGGCGTGTAGCAAACAGTTCATTTTCAGATACACTGACCCGGAGCGTCAGGCAAGAGCCATAGAACAGATAAAATCTGAACAAGCGGCCAAGAAGGCCGCGACGGCCAAATCACAACAGCAGACTGAATCAAAAACTTCCGACAGCGCTTGAAAACAGCTATTTTTGAGGAATTAGGATTTAACGTTTACAGAGTCCTGTCACACTTATCTTGGGTGATGTTTCGCATCTAGCCGAATTGCAAGACGCTGAATTTCACTCAGACCTGGAAGGGAGGCGCTCGTTATGAAAGACAAAAATTATGTTTGGAATCCACTTCGTATGCTGAGCCCAATGCTCAACTCCGAAATAGGAAAACTCGACGAAGCCGTGGACATCCCCGTTGACACTTCAAAATCTCCGGATGAAGTCCTGATCATTATGCTTGGCAAACTTATTGAATTGACTGGAATGATATCATCGGGCTTTAAAGGCGCAAGTGAGTCCAAGGTTGAAGTTTGCGAGAAATTGATTCTGGAGATCGGACAGTTGGAGCGAGTTTCAACATCAGAACTCGTTAAAGAGTCCGTAACCTTTGGACAAAATGTTTTCAGGGCTGTTGTTCGACTTCCAAGTCGAGTGGAACGTATCGCCATAATGTTCGAAAACATCTTAAAATGCCTGAAGGTTAAGACGAAAGAAGGGATACCTTTCAGCGACAAGGCCCAGAATGAACTGGATGAACTGTTCACTGTGACGGTTGAACTTCTCAAAAACGTTCGCGATTCTCTGATGACATGTAACAGTGTTATTCTGGACCATATCAAGGAAGAAAGCAATAAGTTGGCGGAACTGGCGGAAGAAGCTCGGTTCAATCACTGGGAAAGACTGGAAAGAGGTTTTTGCTCACCTGACGCTAATGCTATTTACCTCAAGGTATTGGACGCTTTTAAGAATATCAGTCAATATGTCCTGAAGATTACCGATTCGGTTTGTTCTTTAGAGGATGTAGCCAGTTAGTTAATTGAAATCAGGCTGAATTTGTCTATGCCCTGTCGGTTATTTGCCAACAGGGCTTTTAATTTTAATTTGTAACCACCTAGTAATTGAAAAATCGGAGGAAAGTCCTATTTTCTGGCCTTCCTCCTATTGGATCAATTGTTTGGTGTGTTTCAGTTCTAAAAAGTAAAAAACACTTTCTGCAAGACCTTAGGCGTATAACCTACAACATCCAGATAAAGAGTTATGCCTCCATTAAAGAAAGGCCAGCCAGCGCCAAGGATCATCGCTGTATCTATGTCTTTTGGGTCTGCAACCACCTTTTCCTTCAAGACTTGATCAACTTCAAGGGTAAGACTCGTTAAGATTCGGTCAACTATTTCTTCCTTAACGAACTCCTTGTCCCCTCGATTCTTGAAAATCTCAGCGACTTTTGGATTAAGCGACTTTCCGGGGCCCATTCCATTATAGATTGCAGTGACCTTTGCTTCCACCATCTTCTTCAGGTTTTCATTGATGGGGAAACGATCCGGACACGCTTTGTTACATGTCTCCAATACGTGGAATGCTACGGCGGTCCCGACAAAGGCCAGCAAGTCAAAAGGCGCCATTGGTAATCCTAGCGATAACACGGCCTCATCCACCTGCATAAAATCTGCGCCTTCGTCTACCATTTGAAAACAATCACCTAGGAGTTTCGTCAACACCCTGTTAACCAGGAAAGCAGGAGAATCTTTGACAAGAATCGCCGTTTTCTTGAGTTTCTTTGCGCACTCAAACGCGGTGACTAGTGTTTGGTCATCAGTCTTTTCGCCCTTTATTATTTCCAATAATGGCAATACCGCGACAGGGTTGAAGAAATGGAACCCGACAACGCGTTCTGGATGTTTGAGGTTGGACGCCATTTCTGTTATGGAGAGGCTGGAGGTGTTAGTCGCCAGGACACACGTGGGCGAGACGATTTCTTCCGCTTGAGCGAAGACCTGCTGTTTTATTTCGATCTGCTCAAAAACAGCCTCAATCACAAAATCACAGTCAGAAAAATCTTTCCAATCAAGTGTTCCGATCAGGATGTGAAAGAGGTGATCAGCCTTGGCCTGAGTCATTCGTCCTTTACTCACCAGAGCGCTCAGTTCCCCTTTGACATATCCCAAGCCTTTATCCAGAAATTCCTGTTTTATGTCTTTCATAACAACAGGAACGCCATACCTTTTCAAGAAAAGCATGGCTAGCTGAGACGCCATGAGACCGGCGCCAATAATGCCGATTTTGTTGATTGGACGAGCCTTGATATCCTTGGGCCGACCAACCGGTTTCTTCGCACGTCTCTGAATCAAGTCAAAGCTGTAAACGCCAGCCTTGCATTGGCGGCTTTTGATGAGATCTCCAAGCGCCCTATCTTCCCCAGCGAAACATTCATCAATTGAATGACTCATGTCGCAAGCAAATTCGACTAGTTCCAGCGCACGGTAGGGGGCCGGGGCCGCGCCGTGAACTCTCATGTCAAGGAAGTTTCTAGCAGCGTCTAAACTTGCTTTGAGTTTCGACATGTCAGGCGCTTTTCTTTCGATTTTGACTTTTCCTTCAATTATATCTTCCAGCAGAGCCAGAGATTCATCAAAAAATTCAACGGATTCATAGAGCCTATCTGCGAGGCCAAGCTGGAACGCCTTGGTCCCATCCAACATTCGGTTTTGATTCATGGGGTTGTAGACGATAACCTCAAGGGCCTTTTCCGGGCCGATCAGTCTTGGGGTAAGGGTAGATCCACCCCAACCCGGGATGAGACCTAGAAAACATTCAGGGAATGCGATAGCTGGAACACCCTTCGAGATAGTCCGATAATCGCAATACAACGATATTTCCAAGCCGCCACCTAGAGCCGCGCCGTTTACTGCGGCCAATGTTGGGACCTTTAGATCCATAATTCTCTTCATTGCCGCATGACCTGCGGCCCCAATGCTCCGCCCCTGTTCGAACGTGTTGATGAAGGGGACCTGCATCAAATCAGCGCCAGCGGCATAAATGTAGTGTTTACCGCAAAGCATCATTCCCTTGATGTCTTTGTCGGATTCAATCTTGTTTACAGCTTTGTGCAAAGAGGTTAATGCGTGTTCGTCAAACGTGTTGGGCTTCTTGTAATCTTCACCATTATCCATGGTGACTATCGCTATCTTGCCAACGCGAGAATTATAATAGTTAGTATGGAACTGAGTATGCGCTTCAGGCATGGCGTTTCCTTTCTATAAGATATGAAACTGGGTAAATTCTATTTTTCCTTTTTATCCTTTTTGCCGTCTCTCTGGAGGTTCTTCCATATTACAGCTCCACCTTGACCGAGACCGACGCACATTGTTTCCAAGCCATATTTGGCTTCAGGATGTTCTTTAAATCCATGCATCATATGTAAAGCTAACCTGACACCGGATGACGCAAGTGGATGTCCGAATGCTATTGCGCCACCATATATGTTCAGTTTCGGGTCATCCGGGAAATTAAGACCAAATTCCTCCATGAAAGCCACTGCCTGTACTGCGAAAGCCTCGTTCATCTCTACCAGACCAATATCTTCAAAACTGAGCCCGGCGGCCTTTAAAGCCTTGTGTGTCGCCGGAATAGGCCCTATTCCCATGATTTCCGGTTTTACTCCGGCATATGAAAAGGATTTGAGTTCCATCTTGGGTTCAATTCCCAACTCCTCAGCCTTTTCAAGTGTCATCAATAGTGCGCCGGCAGCGCCATCATTTAATCCGGAAGAGTTGCCGGCCGTAATTTTCCCCATCACTCTAAAGGGAGTCTTTAGGGACGCCAAGCCTTCCATGGTGGTTTGTGGACGAGGTTGTTCATCCTTGTCAGCGACGACCCAGCCATTCTTTGTGTAGACAATCATGGGAACAATCATCTCCCCAATTTTACCGGACTGTATCGCCTTGGCGGCCTTTTGCTGGCAGACCAACGAATATTCATCGGTCATCTCTTTTGTTATGTGCGGGAACATGTCATGCAGATTCTCAGCGGTCATTCCCATCGACATTGCGCTGGAATCGACCAGTTTGTCGGTGAGGAACCTAGGATTCGGATCCGCTGTCGCTCCCATGGGATGATGTCCCATGTGTTCGACGCCACCGGCGATGGCTACATCGCATCCGCCCAGGGCAATTTCAGACGCTGCTGTGGTAAGAGCGCTCATCCCGCCGGCGCACATCCTGTCGATAGAATATCCGGCGCACGTCTCGGGTAACCCTGAAAGTATGACCGAGGTTCTCCCTAATGTGAGCCCCTGGTCTTTTTCCTGACAAAAAACGCCCCACGCGTTTTCTTCAACCATCTCAGGTTTAACCTTTGGATTTCTTCGCATAAGTTCTCGGATTACTTTGACAACCATATCGTCTGCTCGAGTATTCCAAAAGACACCTTTTTCACCCGCACGGCCGAAGGCTGTCCTGATCGCGTCAACTAAAACTACTTTTCTCGCTTTCATATTGCTGACTCCACAGAATATTAAACTAACGCAAAAGATTCTTCGGGAAGATCTATGGCGGAGCGTTCCCCACTCATGATCGCCTTAGCTTTGCCGGGCGCCAAAGACAAAATAGTGTTGGCAAAGAACTCGGCGGACGCCACCTTGCCACGATAGAAAGCCGCGCTCCTGTTAGATTTCAGAAGGTCAGCTCTCTTTTCGGGAGTATCCGCCTTGGCGTCGCTGTACAGCTCTTCGAGACGTCTGTCCGCTATGACCGCCTGCCATAACAACATGAAACCAACCGCAACATCTCCAAAGAGTTCAAGATAAGGGGTTGCATATAAAATTGGCGTCATGAAGTCTTCAGTAATGCTTTTAAGTCCAAAGTAACGGGTAACCTCAATAAGATGCTTACGGGCTGTCTCAAAGGGCTCGACCGTATCTTTCAACCTGTAATTTTTCTTGGCGCTCTTTAATAGGGCCCCAGTTTCAGTCACTATATTCTTGAAGAGCAAGCCCTGTTTGTAACCAAGCTTTCTACCTACAAGATCAAGGGCCTGAATGCCATTTGTGCCCTCATAAATAGACGAAATTTTGCAGTCTCTCATGAACTGCTCTACAGGGTACTCTCTGCAGAAGCCATAGCCACCATGGACCTGAATGGCCAACTCAGTAACCCTGAAACCCATATCAGATCCCCAAGCCTTGCAGATGGGGATGAGAATATCCAGGAAGCCCTGGAATTTGGCAGCTTCCTCCGGGTTCTTTGCAATGTGTACCCTATCCTCACAATAGGCCGCATAATAGAGCAAAGCTCTGATTCCTTCAGTTACACTCTTCATCCACATCAACATTCTGCGAACATCCGGATGCTGAATGATGGGCACTTTCGGGGCTTTCGGGTCCTTCATCGTGGAAATTTCGGGCCCCTGGAAACGCTCTTTGGCGTATTTCAGGGCGTGCATGTATGCGGTGCTCGCTTGGGCAAGTCCCTGGACACCAACAGAGAGTCTCGCTTCATTCATCATGTTGAACATGATTTTCATGCCCTGATTCTCTCCGCCAAGCAGATAACCAATACAATTGTCCTTTTCTCCGAAATTTAGCGCACATGTGGATGATCCATGTATGCCCATTTTTTTCTCGACCGCCATGGTGGTCACATCGTTGTCTACGAGATTACCGGCCTCGTCATAGCGGAATTTGGGGACTATGAAGATGCTTATCCCCTTTGTTCCAGCGGGAGCGCCCTCCAGCCTCGCAAGGACCATATGAATTATGTTCTCGGTCAGGTCATGATCACCGGCAGAGATAAAAATCTTTCCACCGGAAATTGAGTAAGTTCCATCAGGTCTCTTGACAGCCTTGGTTCGCAATGCTCCAACGTCACTACCTGCCTGAGGCTCGGTCAGACACATTGTTCCGCACCATTCACCGGCATACATCTTGTCCATGTACATCCGCTGTTGTTCTTCGGAACCGTAAATCTCTATCAAACGAGCCGATCCAATAGTGAGACCCGGATACATCATCAAGGCCTGATTCGCGGACACAAACAATTCCATCGCCGCTACGTAAAGGACGCTGGGAAATCCCTGTCCACCGTGTTCTTGGGATATGGGAAGGGAAGCCCATCCACCTTCGCAATAACGTTGATAAGCTGAATGAAAGGACGGCGGAACTGTTACTTTTCCATTTTCGAGTTTTACTCCTACAGTGTCGCCTTCAACGTTAGTAGGGGAGATCTCCTTTTCTGCGAGTTTTTGCGCGGCTTCCATAACCATATCGAACATTTCTCTAGAAAATTCGGAAAACGCGTCTGATTCACAAAGCTCTTCCATGTTCAGTTGCTCATAGAGCACGAATTTCGCGTCGCGCTCGTCAACGAGAAGATTGGCCATCAGTTTTCTTCCTCCTTGTGTAACTTGCCAGAGTATCCAATTCTTTTTGAAATTCGCTTTAAGGGCGCCCAAAATTCCATTTGCGCCTTGGTCAATAAAATTCCATGCCACATCAAAATAGTCATAAAGCAACCAAGGTTGGCGCATTTCAGAATACGTTTACACGTTACAGTCTAATATCTCAAGAAAAATAATTCCTTACTCAATCAGTAAAGAATACCAGTTTTCCCTTGAAACATTGACTTTCTCTGTAAACGAGCTTACTTGTTCTCGAAATTTGTTTTTGATTCCGATCACATTACATGCGCGCAATCTATCTATCGGTCGCTGATTTGCGCGGTTCCCAGGAGAAGCGTTATGTGGGAAGAAAATAACAGGAAAGCTGTAGAACTTTTTAAAAGTGGTAAACGTTCTGAAGCCATAGAGCTTGTAGAAAGCGCTCTCAAAGAGGCTGAGGATGAGTTTGGCCCTGACGACCCAAGGGTTGCGCGCTGTCTGAACAACCTGGCGGAGATGTATAGGACTCAAGGGAAGCTCAAAGAGGCTTTACCTTTTTGGGAACGTTCGCTCGAAATTCGTAAAAGTGCGCTCGGTCCAGATCACCCAGAAGTCGCAATCGCCTTCAACAACATTGGCGGAGCGTATTTTGAGCTTGAAATGTTCACTGAAGCTGAATCGGCATTAAAGAAAGCCTCACGCATCGTTGAAAAGTCTGTGGGAGCGGAATCCGACATGATGGTCAAGTGTTTGAACAACCTGGCTTCAATCAATCGGGCCATGGGGCGATATCCGGCTGCCAAACCCTATTACGAAAGGGTCCTGTCGGTTGAGGAAAAACTGCATGGTCCGTCAAGTGTAGAAGTAGGGGTAGCCCTAAATGACCTGGCCGGCCTCTATGAAAATCTTGAACGATACGCGGAATCCGAACCCCTATATCGTCGCTCACTGGCCATCGCGGAGGAGAATTTTGGACTGTATCATCAACATGTGGCGGATTCGTTAAACAACCTTGCGTCCGCTCTAGTCGGATTGGGAGAATACGAGGAATCGGAGCGACTGCTGCTTCGCGCCCATGAGATAATACAAAAGAATTACGGGGATTGTAATCCTATGACAAACCATAGTCTTGAACATCTTGCGGAGTTTTATGAAGGGGTGGATCGGCCTGGTGACGCCCAAAAGATGAGGGACCTTGTTTCTGGAGGACGCTCCGGCTCGAAAGATCAATGCCATTAGGCCCTAACCTTAATAAGCCGGAGAATTAATTCCGAGCCAGCTATTTTTAAGACTAAATCTCCATGCGCAAAACTGCTGGTCCGGGACCCTATCAGGCGGGCAATAGACACATTCCGTAACGATATTCGGGTCTATCCCCAACGCAAATTCGGTATATTCAGTTATGCCCGCTGATCTGCAAGGATAATCA
>JACWAG010000208.1 GCA_014874425.1 Syntrophaceae bacterium
GAGACCAGCTATACCTAGGAATGACGCCGCAGACATGTAATCGCCCGCTATCGCCCATCCATTCTGGAGTCCAGTAATGGCGCCACGAGCGGCATAGAAGTCGGCGGTCGTTTTTGTTCGTTTCGCCGCCCAAACAACTATTCCTAAAGTTATCAATATTATTATTACAAACAACGTGATTGTGATGCCGCGGTGGGCTTCAAGTTTGTGAGGCGTCGCGGCAGGCTGAGCGGTAATCGCGGAAGCGATAGCGTTTTCAACGCCCGCAAAACTTAGATCAGGTAAAACAGTATTGATTGCGACGCCCAGAGTGAGGGCGACCAACATTATAACCAGGAATTTCTTCATTGCGCCTCTCCTCCTTATCGCAATTTAAGTTCATCAAGAAGTTCATTGGTGAGCCTGTCCGAAACATTGTTTGCCCAGGCAGAGTAATAAAGAGCGATCGCCCAGGACACGAAGAACTGCGAAAGCGCAAAGAGATAACCGAAATTAATATGTCCAATTACTTTGTATGCCCAAAGCCCCTGCGCTGATCCTGCCCCTATGGGTAGTAAAAAATAGTAAACCGTTGAAACAATCCACCACCCGAAAAGAAAAGCTGACTTTCTTCTGTGCAATTCGACGAACTTTGGGTTCCTCGCAATTGCCGCCCAATCTGTTTGTTGTTGCGCCACGGTACAATTCTCCTTCCTCTTGCATAGAGATTAAGGGATAGAGAAGCTTTGCGCTTCCCTTTTAGCCAGGCATCGGTAAGCCATAAGCGGTGTCCATTTTAATCGATCGATAGAGGGATTCACCCAAACAAGGACACTGCCGCGCCAATATGATTAAGATCAAACTAAATTAAATATTTGTGTCCAGAAGTGCCAATACAACCAACAGCTTGCAATCAACCTTCAACCCACTGCCGTTTGTGGAGGAGATCGTCCATTAACCAAGACCAGGAAATGATTTCTATCAAGAAGAATAGTCGGTGGTATTTCAAAACCACTTCTTCTTATAGGTCTTAAAGAGCGAAACGCTTCTATAGCTTCTTTTAATTCTGACCATAGCAAGAAACTATGTCTGATTTTATTTGGGATCGCGGACACTGAAGATCTCAGAAGTGATAATAAAGGAAGGAGTCGAGAATTAATGACGTAGATTGTCGATTTTGAACGGATAAACGTCCCACTAAAGGAACCTAGACGGGCGGGGAAAAAACAAACCCCATTTTTTGTCGGAATAACTGACCGTGAATTGAGTCGAAGCGCGCTAAAGCGTGAGTTTAGGGAAGACAGCCAACTTATCGACGAAATACAACTGATTATGAACTTTATGAAATGACAGACATCACCAATCGCCCTACGCGTCAAATTACGCAGGGTGTTTTTAAAAGGAAAATCATCAAACGCTCGTTGACACACTTGAGCGGCTCCTCGGCCATAGCCATTGTAAAAGGGTTGAAGCCTAAAACAGGAACCAATTGCCTATGATTAACTAAGCCTAATTGCATAGATATTTTAATCGAACAATTAGAATCGCCCAGTCCAAATCAATCGAAGCGTAACAAGTTGCCATACGGCTATTTATATGTTGGAACTGACTAACGTGAACGTCAGTGTCGACAAGGTTAATTTGATTTGGGGTCCTCTGTCAACTCAATTTTTTTGATTTGTTGAATATATTAATGTTGTAAGGATGTTAGCGTCTCCAGCAAATTGCAATAATCCGCATATTTCAGACTGGGTGATTTCTAAAAAAGGACTTGCGCTAATCAAACAAAAAACGTAATCATAAAAAACTCATCACGAAGCGGCGTTGAACGCTCAAAGGCGTCCGCACACATATATTGGTTTGTAACCTAGCGAATCTAGTTGATAATTTGGCCTATATGCCAGTTCTTTTGAAACCATTCAACTGCGGGGAATTAATTCACGACTTGGCTATGTTCTTCGGACAAACCCGAAAGGGTTATAATTCTATAGACGCGACTTGGGGGTAACTATGACGTATGCGGAAGCTTACAGGGAATCTCTGGAAAGTCCTGAAACCTTCTGGGGACGAGCGGCTGAGGCAATTGATTGGGACAAAAAATGGGATTTGGTTCTAGACCGGTCAAATCCACCATTCTATCGATGGTTCCGTGGTGGCGCCCTAAACACCTGTTACAACGCGGTGGATCGTCACGTTGAAAGGGGCAGGGGCGATCAGGACGCCATAATTTACGATAGCCCGGTTACAAATACGGTCCAGAAATTTACCTTTCGCGAAGTTCAATACAGAGTAGCGAAGATTGCAGGCATGCTGGTTGATCTTGGAGTGAAGAAAGGAGACACGGTCCTAATATATATGCCGATGATACCGGAAGCCGTCATGTCCATGCTTGCCTGCGCGCGTATCGGCGCTGTTCACTCGGTGGTTTTTGGAGGATTTGCTCCTCGTGAACTGGCGATCCGCATCGATGACGCCAAACCGGATGTCATATTGTCCGCGTCTTGCGGTATCGAGGTCAAACGGGTAATCCCCTACAAACCCCTGCTGGATGAAGCGATTGAGATTGCGAATCATAAGCCCACTAAATGCGTGATCCGTCAAAGACCAATGGCTGTTGCGGACCTCAAACCGGGTAAGGATTTCGACTGGGAAGAAAAAGAAGCCTCGGCTAAACCAGTAGACTGCGTATCGGTTGAAGCCACCGATCCACTTTATATATTGTACACGTCCGGTACAACTGGAAAACCTAAAGGCGTGGTTCGTGACAACGGCGGCCATGCTGTCGCCCTCATGTGGAGCATGAAGCATATTTACAACATTGACCCCGGCGACGTTTACTGGGCCGCCTCAGATGTCGGATGGGTAGTTGGACACTCTTACATAGTCTATGCCCCACTTTTTATAGGAGCGACCACCGTCCTGTTCGAGGGTAAACCTGTGGGAACCCCTGACCCAGGGGCCTTCTGGAGAGTGATCTCACAGCACAAAGTTAAGGCCCTTTTTACAGCGCCGACCGCTATAAGAGCTATTAAAAGAGAAGACCCCAAAGGCGTGTTCTTGAAGAATTACGATCTTTCCAAATTTGAAACTCTTTTCCTGGCTGGGGAACGATTGGACCCGGATACGTATTTTTGGGGAACCGATCTCTTGAAAAAGCCGGTCATAGATCATTGGTGGCAAACAGAGACAGCGTGGGCTATTGCCGGTAACTTCCGAGGTCTTGAGTTGTTTCCCATCAAGCCCGGTTCCGCAACCATGCCTATGCCTGGCTACAATGTCAAAATCCTAGACCCGGTTACCGCTGAGGAGCTAGGTCCTAACCAAAATGGCGTCATAACCGTGAAACTACCACTGCCGCCTGCGAATTTGCCGACCCTGTGGAATGACGACAAACGTTTTGAGGAATCTTACGTGAATCCATTTCCAGGTTATTATCTCACTGGAGATGGGGGTTACATGGACGAAGATGGCTACGTTTTCGTCATGGGTCGTATAGATGATGTCATTAACGTTGCGGGTCATCGTTTGTCAACAGGAGGGATGGAAGAAGTCCTGGCGAGACATCCCGATGTGGCGGAATGCGCTGTCGTTGGTGTCGCCGATGACCTCAAAGGTCAGGTCCCGGTAGGGTTTGTTGTGCTCAAGTCAGGGGTAACAAAGCCCAAAGAGCAAATAATTGAGGAAGTTATTAAAATGGTTCGCAGCGACATAGGAGCGGTCGCTTCATTCAAAAAGACCGTTGTTGTGGATCGTTTGCCCAAGACCAGATCTGGGAAAGTCCTGAGGGGAACCATGAGGAAAATTGCGGATAATGAAGCGTACTCCGTCCCTTCAACAATCGATGATCCGGCTACACTTGATGAAATCGGGTCTGCTCTCAAAACTATCGGTTATGCCGTATAAGAGTCCTGATCAGATGAAAAGGCGGCCATTTTTTGGCCTCTAAACAGGTCTCTCAGGGTCGAAATCCCTAAATTTCTGAACCTCTTAATGAGGAACAAAAAAAGATATGCGGTTTGCATTGCGTCTTCGAGAGCGTCATGCTTCTCGAAGAGCGGCAAACCGTATTTTTTTGCCAGACCATTAAGGCTGAATGATAGATTTGACGCCGCGTCTTCATAATAGTGTCTATGTCTATGATCTTCATAATATTGGGCCATTTTCATGGTATCAACGATCGGGTTCTTAATTTTGCCTCCCATGTGATCTCTGGTCGCTCGATTCAGGAAGGAGAGATCTATAGACACAAAATGTCCTACAACAACGGCGCCATGAATGAAATCCACAAAATCTGGCAAAATATCCTGGAGCGGGGGAGCGTCAACTATCTGGCTGGGTGTGATGTTGTGGATCAATGTGCTGTTTTTTGGAAGGGGTTGGTTCGGTTGCGCGTAACAAAAAAAATTCCTTCCAAGAGCAATCCGTAAATTACGAACCTTTACGGCCCCGATGGAAACGATTTCATCCCTGCGCGGGTCTAGGCCTGTCAATTCGGTGTCAAAAACGACAAAATCATAATCTTCTAATGGTTTGTTCCAATTAAGATCATAAAAGAATTGACGATTTCTTTTCAGCGCGTCGTGTTTTGATAGTCCAAGCCATTTGAACAATCGGTTCACGTTATGGTTCCCGTTTAGAATTATTGGCGCAAGAAGACACTTTCGAGAGGGTTCTTTTTGTCCCCGGCGCAGGTAATCACACCTGTTATGGAGGAATTATTCGAGGACCCTGAATTCCGTTTTCACATATCCCTGAATCCTGCCGATAACGCCGAAGGCCCCTTTGAGGGTCTGCTTCTCAATGTCGGTCAATTCCGATGGATGTATGTAATTATCAGGTTGCTGTCCCGATTCGAGCATGCGCAGTTGATGCACCAAACGAATCTGAGTCTGAAATTCATAAGCCTCGACAGTTTCCGTATACAATTCAGTCGGAATGAGTCCGGCTTCTCCGAGCTGCCTTAGTCTTGCGAGCGTGTTGGTCTCTCTCAGGCCGTTTCTTAGCGCCATGATCCTGGCAAAGTCGACAAACGGGGTGAGTCCGCGAGTTTTTATGTCAAGCCGGTCCTTATGCTCACCATCTTTCTCAACAAGAAAACCTCTAAAAAAAGAGAGAGGCGTCTTTGTGGCCATGCAGTCCCTGGCCAGATGCATCAGGAATAGCGCTCTATTAGCCGCTTGAATGACAACGTAGTCTCTAAGACGCTCCGCGAGTTTTACGTGGCCATGGCCAGGTCTGAAATCAAAAAAGATCGTCGCGTGTAGAACAGCCTGAGGTTCGGGAGCGCTCATCCATCTGTCAAAGTAATTCCTCCACACCGCAAATGGTTTGCGCCATTTAGGGTTAGACGCCATAATTTCACCCTTGCAGAGCGGATAACCGCAGGCCTCGATGTGTTGTATTGCAAGGTTGCCGAATCGTCGAAAATATAGTTTCGCCTCCTTGACATGGTCCCAATCTTCTGGAGGCGTTTCATAAATCAGAGCATTGTCCTGGTCAGTCTTGAAAGTCTGCTCCTGTCTTCCTTCGCTTCCCATCAGGAGCCAGCAATACGGGTAGGGTGGCGGTCCAACCTGTTTTTCCAGAAGGATAAGGACACGGTTAACTATGTGGTCATTCAAGGCCGTAATCATCCTTGCCACATCGTTTGCCTTTGCTCCTTCAGTTATAAGTTTTCTAACTATTAACGTTGTCGCCTCAGACAGTGGGTATAGACCTTCAATTTCTGTCTGGGAGACTATTTCCCGGTAAAGTGATATTGGTGATATCCCCTGGTCCACCATGATGTCATGAGTAGATACGACTCCTATGATTTCATTGCCTTCTCGGATAACAAGATGGTGAGTTTCAAAGTTCATCATAGTAATGAGCGCGTCAAAACATAAGGTGTCTGAGGGTATCGACTTAATTGGCGCAGACATAGCGTCTGATGCTGGAGCTTGCGAACTCAAACCCTTTGAAACCACCTTGGTCCGCAGGTCATTGTCCGTGATGATGCCGACAATTTCGTCTTTGTGATCCCTAACCAGTACAGACCCAACTCCTCGTTCAGACATAAGATGGGCTGCGCTCTGAATCGTATCCGAAGCTGAAATCACCTCCAAAGGACGTTTTATTATGTCTTTCACCGTTGAGGAAAAAAGCCTTAACCCTTCCTCGGATCTCGGTTCAAGTTTGTTGCTGCGCAGCTCTTCATACGCGCTATCCATCACGTCACTGGAGAATTTCTCCCACAAGTGTCCGGCAAATGATGAGTTCCTCTTGAGAAGATCCAAAAAAATGTCCTTCTCAAGCAGATAACAAAAAGTGTCTTCAATAGCCTCAACGCTGAACAGGGATTTGACTCCACGAATGATGGATAACGCTCCGAATTGACTGCCTTCACCTCTGACATCCTGAAGGATGGATTTATTGTCCGAATCTATGAGATTTATTCTAACAGCGCCTCGAAAGATAAGAAAAAGGTGCGCAAGTTGGGAAACGTTTTGTTCCAATATAAGCGAGCCCTTTTCGAAAAAATCCAGCTCCATTCGTTTGGAAATTCTCTCTAAAACTTGGTCTTCAAGTTCATTGAAGGGCGTGACCGATTTGAGAAATTCCCGAACCGCTTCCGGGTCAGCCTTGTGCGAATCATCTTTTTGCGGCATGAATCAACCCTCTCTAAAAAACGAATTCAGCTCAAACAACGGATTCGTACAACTTTTTCATAAGAACTTTTCTTTCACAATCATCTGAAGCCTATTAATCACTGCAAAGGTTTCTTTGAGGATTCTTTTTTCGAGTTCCGTCAAGTCCGTTGGATCAATTACATAGCCTGGGATAGTATTCGCGTTGAGAGCACGTAATTGATTCATCAGGACCAACTGGTTTTGAAATTCGTACGCCTCCAGGGCTTCGGAACACATGTCTTTTCTAATTGCCCCGATATCGGCCAAAGACTTAAGCCGTTTCAACGTGTTTGTTTCCTTTATATTGTATTTGAAACACATCAGTCTGGCGAAATCAGCAAAGGGCTCGGCTATGCGACTCTCCAAATCAAGTCTGTGAATTTGAGTCCCATCAGCTTCCACAATGGCGTTTCGAAAAAACGAAACTGGCGGCGCAATGTTCAAAAAGTCATCTGCCAGTCCTCTCATAAAATTTTTGCTGGAAGTTATCCTGTCAAACAGCATTTTTCTAAAGGTATTTGAAATTTGGTTTTCTCTCGGAACCGTTCGCATGTCCAGAAAATTTTTAGCTATCGCAACTTCCGGAGGAATGGGATTTGAAGTCCACTCGTCAATATAACCAGACC
>JACWAG010000029.1 GCA_014874425.1 Syntrophaceae bacterium
ATCTGGTTCGACTTTTCTATACTGTCAAAGTCCGGCGTATCGACTAGGATCACGTTTTCAAAAGTTCTCGCCTGATAAGGAAAAATTTGCGATTCACTCCCGAAGCCCCATTCATTTAGAAAGCCTTCCAACGTGTCTATTAAGGGGAGGGGGCAAGATATCACAGCCCCTCTGGTACAGGGTCTTCTCAGCCCAACCTTGCTTATCTTTGCAGCGATCAGTGAGTTGAACAAGACACTTTTCCCGGCGCCGGTTCCCCCCAAAATACAAATCAAGACAGGAAAACCTGGACCTAGGCGGTCTCTCCACTCAACGGCATGCAATAATCCGCCAGTTTCAATTATCTGCTTCTTGAGCGCAGGATAATTTTTTACCCTCGGATCTAATCCAAGATCCGGCTGACCTAGAACAACGGCCAAATCAGAAGGCCTACTTGCACAATCACCTTTTTCTTTACTATATACGTTTACGCGCCGAATCCCCTATTTAGAAATCACATTGAGCTTTAATCAATGTTTGTTTACCTAATTCTCATTTGTCCGATGAACATATTATACGTCGTAGAGCGGGAGAAATAAACACTGTTTCCAGATTAAACCGACTTAACGAGCGGGCGAGCAATTTTATTTTTCTCCTTTTCGAATCATTTTTGTCTATGAGTATCAGGTGATCATTCTGTAGCCTACAATAGCCCCCATTAGCGCGAATTGGACCTTTAGCCAGGTTCTCGTATCTAAGCTTGACTCCTAGGCGGTTTGCGAGATCTTCAAGTTTTGATAACACATCAAAATCGTTCATACAAATTATCCAGATTTTTAGACGACTCTGTTCGATTAGGTTTTATGGGAGGAGTTGTCAAGCAAAATACGGTGAGGCATTATACAAAATATAAAGTTCTAAGTGGCCGAATTTGGCAAAATATTCGACAACAGCGAGAGTGAATCTTGACAATCAGAATGTTTGTCTATAACATGCGGTAACTCGTGTATTTATAACATGTTGAATAGATTAACTTTTAATTGGAGGTGTTTTGGTGAGGACATCTGACGTAGTAGATTTGGTAGCGCAGGAAGCCGGAATAACAAAAAAGGCGGCTTCAATCGCATTGAAGACTGTAGTCAAGGCCATTCAGGATTCATTAAATACTAAAGATGGTATGATTCGTATTCCTGATCTTGGGACATTCAAAGTCATAGAGAAGAAGGAAAGAATGGGCACCAACCCGAAGACTGGCGAGAAAATCAAGATCCTGGGCGGCACTGCTCCGAAGTTTTCCGCATCAGCTACTTTGAAGAAACTCGTAGCACAGGGAGGATGACTCCATCCGTCGCTCGTGGTTTATAAACATAGCGTTATTTGCGGCTACTATCGTTACAACGACAGTAGCCGGCGCACTTTATGCCAATAAAGAGTTCGTTTCATGGTTTCCTTTTTTTGTTAATGGACTATTTTTTTCAATTCCGCTGATGTCCATTCTGCTGGTCCATGAGATGGGACATTTCCTTGCGGGCAGACGTCGCCATTTAGATGTGACGCCTCCCTATTTCATACCAGCGATTCCACCTGTAGGCACATTTGGGGCGTTCATCAAGATTCGTTCCATTATTCCCAACCGTCAGGCGCTAATAGAGGTTGGGGCCGCAGGGCCGGTCTGTGGAGCTATTATCGCCATTCCTCTACTCTTTATTGGAATTAGCCTTTCCACCATCCACCAGGGGGCTCAGGTCGGGACCTCCGGCATGTCGTTCGGAACGTCAATCATACTGGAACTCGCCTGCCTGGCATGGTTTGGGCATTTTTCCAGTCAAGTGGTTATTTTGCTCCACCCTATAGCAATCGCAGCCTGGTTCGGACTATTTGTAACCGCGATGAACCTGTTGCCGATGGGACAGTTGGACGGCGGACACGTAGTATACGCGATGTTCGGACCGAGAATTGCCCGTTATGTAAGTTACGGGGTGTTTGGGGCTCTGGTTCCTCTGGGATATTTCACATGGCCCGGTTGGATAATGTTCGCTGCGCTTGCTCTGGTAATCGGCTTGAAACACCCACCACCCATCGACACATACTCTCCCCCGTCTCCGGCAGGCAAGGCCTTGGCCTGGACAGCGATAGCGCTGTTTGTTCTAACTTTTGTCCCTGCACCGATTAGCGTCTTCTAAAAGACGTTGTTTTCGGACGTTTTGTGTTTGTGAGATAATGATCTGAACATTACGAGAGCGTCTACAGATCTACCAATGTCTGGGTCAAAGAAGTATATTGGTTGAGATTTTAAATCGTCTTCACAACGTCACCTGATTGTTTGCTCCTGACAAAAGATGTTATGGCCGTAAGCGCCGCTATGAAGGCGCCGGCTATGTACGCGTAACGCAATCCAGAGAGAAACAGGAGCGCCTCTTGGTAATTAAGAGAATGCTTTTCAAGGATGCTGTTAGACACGAATATATGAAGAGCTGCGCCCGCCAACGCTATTCCTGCTATCATCCCCACATTGCGCACAGTTGCGACTATCGATGACGCAACCCCGGCGTTTACCCGGGGAACAACACTCATCGCTGCGCTGGTGTTTGGAGATTGAAAAATACCAGTGCCTAATCCAAATAGGGCCAACCTTAAAGCCACATCAAGAGGCGTAGCGGAAGATGGCAGCAAACCCATTAAAATAAGGGCTATACAGCTAATAGAACCCCCAATGCATGAAAGCAATCGCGTCCCCGGTCTATCCGAGAG
>JACWAG010000209.1 GCA_014874425.1 Syntrophaceae bacterium
TCAACATATGGCAGCACATTCAAACCATTACTGGCGAGACACAGTAGCAGATGCGGAAATTTCTCACGCACTAGATTCAAGGTCTTGATCGTCAGTTCCGGTTTTGCAAATGGGTCCCCTGGTCCGGCTACACCCACAACACTGAGGTTTGGGACCTCGGCAACTATTTTCTCGAGATAATCAACGGCCTGTGACGGGGTAAGGATTGCGCTGGATACCCCTGGTCTGCTTTCATTGATGCAATCGTTCCGTCGATTGCAGTAATTGCACTTGATGTTACAGTCCGGGGCTATTGGTAAGTGGACCCGGGCGTAAGTATGTTTAGCTTCAACATTGAAGCATGGATGAGTTTTTGTGTTAATTAGCTGGTTCATGGGTAACTCCTTAGTCTTGGCGCCGCTTGTATAATCGAAACCGGCTCATATGTAAGTGTAACCGATAGGGGAGCGGTCCTGCTTCGCCTGTATTACGGCATTGACAATCATATCAAAAAGGTCTTGAGTCCCTTTATAGCCTAGTTGACAAATTCGTTGGGCCCCAAAACGGTCGTGGATGGGAAATCCCAACCTTATAAGAGGTATATTCCATTTTCTGGACAGCTTGTAACCCTTGCTGGAACCGATAAGCACATCTGGTTTCAATTCCTCCGCTGTCTCCTCTATGTCGTAAAAATCTACATCGTCCAAAATTTTGGGAATTTCGTCGAGAATTTCTTCTGTCACTGCTTTAATGGCGGTTTTGAAAAGTTGACTCTTGGCGCCTGTAGCGCAAAGCACAGGCTTAATCCCGATCTCCGTCAAAAAAGACGCCAAAGCTACCACCATGTCGGGGTCACCATAAATTACGGCCTTTTTGCCGGAAATATATTTGTGACCGTCCACATAAGAATCAACTAGTCGACCTCTTTCCAGTTCATATTTAACAGGAGTCTCCCTGCAGGTAACTTCTTCCAGCGCATCCATAAAAATGTCTGTTTCCCTAAGCCCGATTGGGGTCCCTAGCCTCCTGGAGCGGACGTTGAATCTGTCCTCCAGGACGTTCGCAGCGGACATTGAATTAGCCAGGCATCGACCGAATTCTATCGAAGATAGAGCCGTTCCCATTCCCTTAATGCTGGCGATCGGCGTTCCGCCGGACGGGATTTTTTCGTATTCGGCCGCAGCGGGACCGTCGAGTGTCTCAGAAATATCCGGTAATACGACTGGATTTATTCCAAAGTCATGAACAATTTCTTTCAAGTAACGAATGTCCGCCGGAGAAACAAAACCAGGAAACAGATTCAAAGTATTCTCAACGGCTTGAACATTGGAAGCCAACTGATCAACAATCGCCCGGACCGCTGAATGGAACCCGTCAACGTGTGAACCTGCGTAACTCGGAGTGGAAACATTAACAATTGATGGGTTCCCGTGACATTCCAACTCATCAGCGAACTCGTTCCGGAACTCTTTCACCAGCCTTGGAGTGTCGTCTCCGATTGTTTCGGTCAAACATGTAGTCGCCACTCCGATGAGACCGCAGTGATACTTGGCCATCACGTTCTTGAGACCCAATTTGAGGTTAGGTCCGCCTCCGTAAATCGCGTGCTTCTCTCCCAGAGATGATGACGCGATGTCAAGAGGTTCCCTAAAATGACTTATTACGTATCGCCTCATATATGTTGCGCATCCCTGCGACCCATGGAGAAAAGGGACCGATCCTTCCACACCCTTGAAAGCCAGGCATGCACCTAAGGGCGCACACTGCTTGCAACTATCAGTAGTGGCCACATACGGTTCTTTTTCAGTTTTCAATGGCTTTGATTTCATGACACACATCCGTTTCCAGGGCCTTTGAATAAAGCGCCCTTTTTCGTGGGGTAAAACGCCAGACAGGGCTCATGACTGTTGAATAAACTTCTTTGGCAAAATTCAACATTCCAACAAAGCCCTCGAGCGCCTCTTTTCGTTCGTGATTGTGGTCACAGAACCCTACGCCGAGTTTATATGCTATAGGGCGTTCCTTTACTCCTCCGACAAATATGTCTACATCCTTTTCCTGGAGGAATGACGAAAGCTCAAGCGGATTGGAATCATCAACGATAATTGTCCCCGGATCAGTTATTTCATGGAGTTCCTTGTAGTCCTCCTCAGTTCCTGTCTGGGAACCAACCAGTTCAACGGTCATCCCCAAATGCCTAAACGCTTTTACCAGAGAAAACGCCTTGAATGCTCCGCCAACGTAGATTGCGGCTTTCTTGCCTTCAAGCGCTTTCCTGTATTCCTTCAACTTTGGATACAGTTCGCTCAATTCATCCCGGACGAGCGCTTTGGTCCTTTCCATGACTTGTGGATCGACATCCTTGAAAAAATCCGCAATCTTATAGAGTGAATCAGCCATATCTTCGACCCCGAAATAGGAAACCCTGAGGAAAGGAACGCCATATTTTTCCTCCATCATCTTGGCAAGATCTATTGTAGATCCCGAACACTGCACAAGATTCAACGCAGCCCCATGGGCCCGACGGAGGTCGTCAACCCTGCCGTCTCCGGTAATGTTGGCGACGACGTGTACACCCATTCGTTCCAGGTATTCACGAACAATCCATATCTCACCGGCGAGATTGAAATCGCCGAGAATGTTCACGCTAAGTGGGCTAATGTCATCTGTTGAGGCAGTGCCCACAAGTTGGAACATGGCCCTGCAGGCGGCGTTATATCCTGCTCTCTTGTTTCCCTTGAAGCCCTCAGATTCCACAGGGATCACCGGAATACCTTTTTCCCGTTCCACTTTCCTGCATACACCGGCCAGGTCATCGCCTATGATTCCGACTATACATGTCGAATAAACAAAAGCCGCTTTTGGATTAATCCGGTCAATCAACTGTGTAAGGGCCCTATACAGTTTGTCTTCACCTCCAAAAATTACATCGCTTTCCTGCAAGTCAGTGGAATAGCTGTGACGGTGTAACTCAAGGCCCGAAGACAATGCGCCCCGGATGTCCCATGTATACACGGCGCATCCAATTGGGCCGTGAACGAGGTGCAAAGCGTCCGTTATTGGATAAAGGACAACTCGGGAACCGCAGAAGACGCATGCCCTCTGACTTACGGCTCCAGCGAGGCTTTCCTTGTCACAGGCCATCTGAAAAGGCTCTTCGCCTTTCCGATGGACCTGATCTTTTCTTTCTGCAAAAATTGTATTTGTCATTGCAGGAACCTTCTAATAATAATTTCATGCCAGAAGATGGGACTCAGCAGCGTGGCCTTTTTCCAACGCGTCCAGGATCTCATCTACGACTTCCTCACTGGTAACTTCACGGTACCAATATCCCTGGGGATAGATGATCATCACCGGTCCATCCTCACAAAGTTTCAGACAGCCCGTGCTTGAAACCATGGCGTTCAAGCCACGATCGGCCAGTTCTTCCTCGAGATACGGGATAAGGCGGAGAGATTCTTTCTTGATACATTTACCTTTGGCTTCCGTGCCTCTAAAACTCGCGCATACGAAAATATGATAATCAGGTTTGTTCATGTATCGTCTCCTATTACATAACGAGTTCGAAACTTTCTTCCGGGGCGTCCCGATCCTGTCGATCCAGGATAGCGTCAAGGATCTTTTCCAGCAGACGCATGCCGCCACGATAGCCAACAATCGGAAAATAGCTGTGGCCGATTCGGTCCAGGATAGGAAAGCCCATCCGAATCAAAGGAATGTCCTCATCACGGGCGATGTACTTCATGTAGGTGTTTCCCATAAGCAAGTCTACTGGTTCATTCTTGATCCACTGGTGCAATAGGAACATGTCACCCGGCGCCTTTACATTTATTGGGTAAGGCGAATCTTTCGTGATTTCACGAATACGGGATTCGAATTTTTTACCCGATGTGCCGGTAACAATGTGGATCGGCCACATGTCAATCGAAACAAGGAATTCAGTTAGGGCGATCAGGTGGTCAGGGTCGCCGGCCAGCGCAACCTTTTTCCCGTAGAAGTACTGATGCATGTCGGTAACTATATCCAACAACTGACCGCGCTCATTGTTGAGGCTGTCCGGCACGGTTATCCCAAGGGTTTTTCTCAGCGTGTCCACGAGTCGATCAGTTGCTTTGAATCCAATCGGCAGATCAAGGATTTCACACGGCACATTGCATTTAGTGTCAAGCGCCTGCGCCGCAGGTCCTGAAGCCAGTCGTCCCAGACCAATGGTAGCCAGACTGTCGCCTGTAGTTTTGAGGGCTTCCACTGTCACGCCGCCCTCGGGAAACATTTCGTACTTGCCGGTCTGTGGCCGATTGAGCACCTTGGACGTGTCGGGAAACATCACAACACGTACGCCCATCATTTCTGCTATCCGTTTGATTTCCTCCATGTCGGACGGTTCTACATAACCTGGTATAATGTTGATCTGATCAATTTTTTGCCCCGTGGACTTCGCAAAATAATCCACCATTGCTTTAGTCATGTTCGCAAATCCGGTCACGTGAGTTCCCACATAACTAGGTGTATTCACATGTATGACGTATTTGCCGTCAGGGATTTTACCGTCCGCCTCGGCCTTGCGTGTAATCTGGGGAATGTCATCGCCGATTGTCTCAGATAGACATGTGGTATGAACGGCTATCACCTCCGGTTCGTAGATGGTGAAAATGTTATCTATCGCCTGCACCAGGTTCGCCTGTCCGCCGAAGACGGACGATCCTTCGGTGAAGGAACTCGTGGCGGCCATTACCGGTTCTTTGTAATGGCGTGTAAGGGCGCTTCGATGATATGCGCAGCAACCCTGCGAGCCGTGACTATGCGGGAGGCAACCATGAATACCCAGCGCGGCGTACATTGCGCCAATGGGCTGGCAGGTCTTGGCCGGGTTGATAGTCAAGGCGCTTCGTTCAGTAATTTCTTTTGGAGTATGTCGCAGTAACATTGGTTTGTTCCTTCCTTTTCGGCTCAATCGCAGGCGTATTTGGCCGCTAGTTCGGGGCTTTCCTGCCAGGGAGCCTTGATATGTTTCCACACCTGGCTATTCACCATTCTGTCAATCTCCCGATAAAAATTGATAGCTCCCCTGAAGCCGGCGTATGGGCCTCCTGAATCGTAGCTATGAAGCTGTTTCATTGGGATGCCTTTCTTTTGGATGGCGTATTTTTCCTTGATGCCTGCACAAAAGATGGCTGGTTTGTAAATTTCAATTAGTTGCTCCGATTCGTATTGGCTTATGTCATCGATCACCAAGCTACGATCGGACATCTCTCTCATCATGCCGTCATAGTCTTTGAATCTGAAACCTTCATCCTGGAGCTTTTTCAGTTGTTCATCCGTTTTACGGGGCCGGAATCTTTCAGGGTCAGGGTGGATTTCCAATTCTTCGATGTTACGGCTATCCGCATCGACTTTAATGGATGGCAGAACTGAGCGTCCTTCGTAATCGTCCCTATGCGCAAATTCATATCCGGCGGAAATGGTTTTCATCCCGATTTCCTTGAATAGTTCCTGATAATGGTGAGCGCGGGACCAACCCACAAAAAGCATAGCCACCTTTCCCTCGCAGCGGGCCCTGACTTCATCACGGACTTTGATTACTTCGGGCATCTCCCTGGAAATTACTTCCTCGACTCGTTGTTTAAGTTCTTCGTTTTCAAAATAATTGGCGATCTTTCGTAACGTTTTTGCGGTGGCCGAGCCGCCAATGAAATTGATCTTGATCCAGGGTATCCCAAACTTGGTCTCCATCATCTCCGCTACATAGTTTATTGATCGGTGGCACATGATGGTGTTGAGGTCCGCAGTATGGGCGTTCGCAAACTGGTCATAAGTGGAGTTGCCGCTGAAAGTGGACACCACCGTTATTTCACAGTCGTTAAGGATACGGTCGATCTCAAACGCGTCGCCTCCGATATTGTATTCTCCAAGCAGGTTGATCTTGTATTTACCTTCCTTAACGTTGTCATTGAGCCCAACGACGTTTTTAAAAATTCCGTTGTTGGCGATGTGATGTCCTGCCGACTGGCTGACACCCTTGTATCCTTCGCAACTGAACCCGAAAATATTGATTCCGAGTTCTTCTTTCATTTCCCGGGCCACCGAGTGCACGTCGTCGCCAATTAGTCCAACCGGGCAGGTTGAAAAAATGCTGATGGCCTTGGGCTTGAACAGGTCATAAGCTTCCTGGATGGCGGCACGTAGCTTCTTTTCACCACCAAACACGATATTTTCTTCCTGCATATCCGTGGAAAAACAGTAAGTCATGAAGTTTTCGTCTGCCGGGCCATCTGGACGGGTCTGGTTGCGACGTGTCAGCCAACTGTAAAAGCCGCAGCCGATAGGACCATGGGTGATATTTACTATGTCACGGGTCGGACCCATGATAACCCCTTTACACCCAGCGTATGTACAGCCTCGCTGTGTGATGATTCCGGGGATAGTGCGCGTGTTGGCGCCAATTTCCTGCATTTCCTGTTCTTCAGCGACTTTGTTTACAACGATCTGCTTCGCGCGTTTGCGAGCCACTTTAGTAGGATACTTTCTCAGTAATTCCTGCTTGACTTCCTGAGGATCAATTTGTTCGGTTTCAATCGGTATATTTTCATTCAATGCTTTCATTTCTTTCTCCTGGGAGAGACCGGGTTTATATTTCATCGAGGACTTTGTCGCCCCCTTCGCCTGTGCGGACACTTATGGAATTGGAGATCGGCATTACGAATATTTTACCATCGCCGGATTTGCCGGTTTGGTTGACCTTGATGATAGTTGTAACCGCCTTTTTCTTGAGCTTCTCCGGGACGACAGTGAACAGCAGCCTCTTGGGAATCAGGCGTTGACTGTGACCGAGTTGAGCTATTGCTTCTTCGTAACCTTTTTCAGCGCCTTCAAGTAAGCTGTAATCAATCAGGCCCTTGCCTCTGCCCAAGACGTCCTTGGCGGTCATAGATGGTATGCCGGCGTCGGAAAGCGCTTTCTTGGTTTTGTTCATCATGTTCATGCGGATGATGGCCATAATTGCTTTCATATCTTTACCTCTTCAATTTCGCCGGAAGCTGTCTCCTTGATGCCCGAACTGATAGTGTAGACTTCATCCACCTGGCTCACGAAGATCTTACCGTCGCCGTAAGCGCCCTTATCACCTGTACGAGCGGCCTTTATAACTGTTTTGATGACAAAATCCTTATCCGAGTCGGGCACTACGGTTAGCAGCATTTCCTTGGGGATCTCGTCGTAGGTGATTTCGCCGATTTTTATGCCTCGTTGTTTACCGCGGCCTACTACCGATATTTTTGTCACTGCTGGAAAACCGGCTTCCATTAGGGCCGCCAGCACGTCGTCCACTTTTGTGGGCCTCACTATGGATCTGATCATCAACATGTCCTTTACCTCGTTTTCCTTTTCTTTAATTTCAATATTTGTAGATAGTTAGCCCGCCAACCCATGTTTTATAAGCAGTTTCTCGAGATCATCAGTGGTCATGATCTTTGGAATAACGTGCATCTTGTTTTCTTCAATTTTCTTTGCCAAAGTCCTGTATTCCCCGGCCTGCGAATGTTCAGGCTCGAATTCGATTACAGTTTTTCGGTTGATTTCGGCCTTTTGCACCATGTTGTCTCTGGGCACGAAATGGATCATCTGGGTGCCCAACTGTTCGGCGAAGGCTTCAATCATTTCCTTTTCAAAGTCGACTTTTCTGCTGTTGCAAATTAAGCCTCCCAATCTCACACCACCGGCTTCCGCAAATTTCACGATACCTTTACAGATATTGTTGGCCGCGTACATGGCCATCATTTCGCCGGAGACGACGATGTAGATTTCCTGAGCTTTGCCTTCTCGAATAGGCATAGCAAAACCACCGCAGACAACGTCGCCCAAAACATCGTAAAAGGCGTAATCGAGAGTTTCATCGTATGCTCCGAGCTGTTCAAGCA
>JACWAG010000210.1 GCA_014874425.1 Syntrophaceae bacterium
GACATCACCGGTCGAAAAATCGTCCTCCCCAAAGAGCCCGAAGCTGTGCTTCTCGGTTCAGCAATGCTCGGCGCCGTTGCCGCAGGGGACTACGCCACGGTGATCGAAGCGATGACTAAAATGAGCGCCGTCGATACGGTTATCGAACCCTGCCAAGGCGCCGCAGCGAGCTACCACAAGGCCAAGCACGAGGTTTTCCTCCGGATGTACGAGGATCAGATGCAATACAACGTGTTGATGAGCTTAAAATCGTAGGCGAAGGTCGTCCAAAGAAACTCATGGAGGATGCGGAAAGAATACTAAATGAACTCGAAGTGGAAGAGTCCCGAAAAGTTGAGAGAGGGGCGGAGCAGGACGGTCGCATGACAATAAATTCAGGTCGGAAGCCTGTTGATGTTTTGGATCTGAAAGACCTTCCGAGCCAACAACTCGACGAACTCAAGGCCACCATCTTTACGTATGTTGTGTTGGCTCCGCTCTTATCGGCTTTGTTCGCTGAAAAGATCGACAACATGTTTGTTGTTTGCATGCTGTTTGTGGGACTTGTGGGGACGGCTTTCGTATATTTGAAGAACCGACTGGAAAAACTGGAGGCATCGCTCAAAGAGCAAGAGCGGAAGTTAATGGAACTGGAGGGCGTGAATGACGATAAATTCGAATAATTCCCGTCAAAAATCCCCAGTTCAGCCATAAAGGATCCAGGAAAGTTTGTCTCTGTCATTTTCGCCGATTCTTTTTTCTGATTAATTTTCAGCAAACTTGTGTCCTTATGTCCGTGTTCTTCTTTTCAAGACCACTGATGTTCAGTCAGGCGCCGTTTTCAAAAAAAACTCTTGACACAGATAGTCGACCGGTCTAATTCTTAGACAGAGGATTCAGACTGTATGACTAAACGACCTACAAAAACACGAATTATCGCCGAAGGCGCAAAAATCATTCAAAAGAATGGGTTTAATAACACGGGCATTCTTGATGTCCTGAAAGCCGCAGACGTACCTAAAGGTTCATTCTACTTTTATTTCAAAAGTAAGGAGGACTTCGGACTAGAGGTAATTAATTATCTTGCAGAGTCTTTGCGCCGGACATGGACGCAACCTTCCGAATATCCAGCAGGCTCTCCCCTTGACGGCCTCAAAAAGAAATTCCAGGACGCTGCGGTCTACTTTCAAAATACGGGTTGCACAGGTGGGTGTCCCATTGGCAATTTGGCGCAAGAGATGGGTGACCTCAACGACGTTTTTCGTCAGAGGCTTGAAGAAGTCTTTCGTGAAATGAAGAACATGATAGCGCAATTTCTACGCGAGTCACAGGAACTCGACGAGATCAATCGCTCTCTCGATACAAACGAACTGGCGGATTTTATTCTCAATAGTTGGGAAGGAGCGCTCTTGCGCATGAAGACTGAAAAAAGTGTAGCTCCTTTGTTGATTTTTAATAATACAATTTTCGGGACTCTACTGAAGCGATAATTTTTTTTGGGAGATTCATACTAGACTGGTCTAATACAGCAATTGAGATTACGGATGGAAACAACGGGAGGTTTAAATGTCATCGTGGCAAAAAACGAGCTGTGCGTGTTGCGCTCAAAACTGTGGTCTCGAAGTGATGGTCCACGAAAACCGAATAACCAAGGTTCGTCCTGACAGGGAAAACCCTCGCAGCGAAGGGTACTGCTGCCGCAAGGGATTGAAAATCGCTCATTACCAGCACCACGAAGATCGACTGAAACGACCCCTCAAACGGGTAGGCAAGGACTTCAAAGAGATATCATGGGACCAGGCGTTGGACGAGATTGCGGAAAAGCTCAAATCGACAGTGGGGACTTACGGGCCCAAATCTCTCGCTTACATGGGTGGGGGAGGCCAGGGATGCCACTTTGAGGCTGCTTTCGGAGTGCGGCTTCTCCGTGGATTGGGATCTCATTATCATTACAACGCGCTAGCGCAAGAGTTAACCGGATATTTCTGGGTGAATGGAAGAGCGTTCGGGCGACAGTATTTGGGGAGTATCCCTGACGCCGAACATACGGACATGTTGTTGGCAGTGGGTTGGAACGGCTGGATGAGCCATCAGATACCGCAGGCGCGACGGCATTTGAAGAGAATTTCCGAAGACCCAGATAAGTTGCTGGTGGTAATCGATCCCAGATGTTCAGAGACAGCCCAGAGAGCGGACATACATTTGGCGATTCGTCCCGGGGCGGACGCTCTGCTTTTTCGATCCATGATAAGTATTATTCTCCAGGAGGGTTGGCAAAACGACAGCTATATTGCAGACCATGTGAATGGCTTTGAGTCGATTTTGCCATGGTTCCTCGATTTCGATCCTCGTCCGGCTATTCGACTCTGCCAGCTCGACTATCATCAGGTTCGCGATGTGTGCCAGCTCCTCTCGACTCGCAAGTGGTCGTGTCACTCAGATCTTGGGATTCTCATGGGGAGGCACAGCACTGTTTCATCTTACCTGGAATTGATTCTGCTTGCTATTTGTGGCCGCATAGGAGCGTCAGGCGGGAATTTTGTACCAGGGCACATTATGCCTATAGGATCTCATTCCGACGAACGTGATCCCAGGGCCTGGCGTACTGTAGCTACGGATTTCCCCGCAATTATGGGCTATTTCCCGCCCAATGTCATGCCTGAGGAGATACTTACCGATAAAACGGACCGGCTGCGGGCAGTGATTGTAAGCGGGTCCAATCCGTTGAGGTCCTATGCTGACACCTCGGCCTACGAAAAGGCGTTCAATTCCCTCGATCTATTGGTAGTCGTGGACGTGGCCTTTACAGAGACGGCTGCTCTTGCTCACTATGTGCTACCGGCACGGTCAGCATATGAAAAATGGGATGCAACTTTTTTTGCTTGGAACTACCCTGAAATATTTTTCCAGATGCGGCGCCCGGTAGTTGAAGCTGAAGTGGAATGTATGGAGGAGGGAGAAATCCACATGCGCCTCGCAGATCGTCTCGGTTTACTGCCGGAAATTCCGCAAGCGCTGTATGATTCGGCGTTCGGAGACCGGATGAACTTTGGCATGCAGCTTCTGTCATTTGCTCAGAGCGAGCCCCGTGCGATGAAATTCATGCCGTTCATTCTCGGCAAGACGCTTGGGAAAGCCCTCGGTTCAGTGAACCTTGCCGCACTGTGGGGGATGCTGCAGGTTGCCCCCAAGTCTTTTCGCGAGAACGCGTGTCGCGCAGGCTTCAGTCCAGGTGTGACCATGGGAGATGAGATTTTCAAAGCCATTCTCGATCACCCGGAAGGAATCTGGATCGGCAAGTGCGATACTTCGAAACCATTGAATGAGCTTCATACCGAAGACAAGCGAATAAATGTCTTGATTCCCGAATTGGCGAAAGCTGTCACAAACATTGAAGTTAAAAGTGAAGAGATTGACCTGGGCATGAATCGTGACTACCCCCTCATACTCGCGGCTGGCCGACACATGGATTACAACGCCAACACCATCATGAGGGACCCGGCCTGGAACGAGGGAAAGAGTAATCCGTGTACGCTGATAATGCACCCTGACGATGCCTCCGCCCTGAATCTTCGAAATGCTCAGATGGTCAGCGTGACGACGGAGGCAGGCTCAGAGGATATCCAACTGGAAGTTTCTGACGCTGCTCGGTCAGGTCAGGTAGTCATGCCACATGGGTTCGGGCTTGTGCATTCAGGTCAAAAACATGGCGCAAACGTGAATCGATTGACCAGGAGTGACAACAGAGATCCAATCGCAGCCACCCCGCTCCACAGGTTCGTTCCATGCAGCGTGAAAGCTCTGTGATAACAGGTGAGGCGAATTTCCATTTGGGGTTCGTTCCCCCTTTGCCACAAATACAGCCCTGCGAGAACAGGAGCCCACATCTCGTCATAAAGAAGGAGAAGATGTGGGCGCCCTTTTCTCTCAAAATGTCTGAAACAATGCACTCGTGGCTATGTAAGAAAGGTAAAAATCCTTTCAGGGGTTGCTAATCGTCATCTTCGTCAAAATCGTGGATCGTACCGGTAGGGTTATAATTCTTATCAAATGTTGTGTTGGTATCCCGATCGTACAAGCCTCTTGGGTTGAAGGATTTGTCATAGAATCTTACAGAGTCCCCATCGTCGGTCGCCCATCCTTTTACGGTCCCCTTCTTGTCCAGGTACAAATAGTCTGCTCCATGTGAAGCAGCGGGCAATACAATAAGCATGATGAGCAATATGACCATGAGATGCCGCATGATTAGTTCCTCCTGATTGATGAAAAGAATGCATGATTAGATCCCTTGAAATCGACACTCTCATTGTGTTCTAAAAAGGTGCAATCCCTCACGCGCATTTATCTTCTCCTATGATCGTCATCGTCGTGCCAACCGTATCCCCAATTGGTGCACAGACCAATGAGGGTCCACACTATCCAGATAACCAGGAAGAGTTCCATCTTAATCCTCC
>JACWAG010000211.1 GCA_014874425.1 Syntrophaceae bacterium
GAATGTTGTTCGGGACTATGGCTTTTGTCGGACTATTGATTCTGCTAAGGCGCAGACTGCGAAGTCCGAGAATTCACGCAACTTCATCCACCAATGACGTCATCCTACTAATTCTGCTTGTTTTTGTAGTTTTTCTTGGCACGTATAATAGTTACTTTGAACGTTTCAACGTTCTATACACAATTGCTCCATGGATAAGGAGTATCGTGACGCTTACACCAGACCCGCACCTGATGAATCCTGTGCCATGGTCATACAAAATCCATATTCTAGCAGCGCTGTCGTTGTTGGCGTTTTCTCCATTCACCAGATTGGTCCACATCTGGAGTATTCCAATAACGTATTTCCTAAGACCATATATTTCTTTTCGTCGTCGATTTGTGGGTATTCCCTAACTAATTGAGAAAAGAGTGAGGTCAATTGTCGCGGCTTCAAAGACTGTTATCAGCCATAGAAAACATGCCACCGGCATATTTTTCAATGGTCATGGCGACCGGCATAGTATCTATCGCTTCTCAATTCACCGGCTTCCAGTTGATAGCCTTCGGATTGCTATGGCTGAATGTCGTTTTTTATGTTTGCCTCTGGCTCCTTACGATCATCCGCATAGTTGGCTATCCTTCAAGATTTGCGGATGACTTCCGGGATTTTAATCGGGGGGTAGGTTACTTGACTACCGTAGCCGGCACGTGCATCGTTGGAAGCCAGTTCGTTATCCTTGAGGGGATGGCCGCAACTGCTGTGGCGCTGTTCTTGCTAGGACTGGCAATCTGGATCATAACTATTTATACAGTCTTTTCAAGCTTTATGGTCAGGGCCACCAAACCCCGGATCAGTGATGGAATTAACGGGGCGTGGCTTTTGGCGACGGTGAGCACGCAGTCTTTGGCAATCCTTGGAGGCAGACTGGCCGACAGGTTCCCATCTTATCAGGAAATCATCCTGTTGTTTTCAGCAGTAATGTTTCTGCTGGGTTGCGTACTCTACTTGATCATCATAACCATTATATTCTATCGTCTTATTTTCAGGGAGTTTGGCCCTGAAGACTTCAGCCCGACTTACTGGATAAACATGGGAGCCGTAGCGATTAGCACATTGGCAGGAGCGATCCTTCTGGAAATCTGCCATGGAGTTGACAGCTTTGACAACCTGGCTCCTTTCATTTCAGGACTCACTCTGATGTGCTGGTCAGTGGCAACTTGGTGGATACCCATCCTTGTCATCCTGATGTTATGGCGCCACATCATTCGAGGCTCCAGGTTGTCGTACTCGGTTGAATACTGGAGCATGGTGTTCCCTCTGGGCATGTACACCGTTTGTACGGCCAAGCTTTCGGAAGCGCTCCGACTAAATTTTTTGACTCAAATTCCAAACTATTTTGTATATATTGCCATGATTGCTTGGACGCTCACTTTCGTTGGGCTCATTCGAACCATGTGCAGACTCTGTATGGATAGACAAAAGCCCGATTCAACCGGTTGAGTTTATATCGAACAAATGGAGGAAATCATGGAAAAACAGGACCATCTTTACATGCTTTGGACTAACGCTGATCCAATCGCTGCTGACAAAATGGTTTTCATGTATGCTGTTAACAGCCTAAAAAAGGGTTGGTGGAAGAAAGTCACCCTGATTATTTGGGGGGCTACCGCAAAACTTTCGGCGGAAGACCCGATGATAAAAGAGAAAATTGGAGAGGCTCTTGCAGAAGGAGTAAAAATTTCCGCATGTAAAGCGTGTGCGGATCAGTTAGGGGTCACCGAAATTTTGGAAAATATGGGCATTGAAGTTATATATTGGGGAGCGCCCTTGACTGAAATCATAAAGTCGGGACAAAAGCTCCTCACCGTTTAGAACCAACCATTTTACGCGAGAAAGGAATCAGTATGATTAGGGTTACATGTTTCGGGGCCGCCGGTTCAGTTACCGGCTCAAATTATCTTATTGAAACATCTGATGGAAAGAAAATCATTGTAGATTGCGGCCTATTTCAGGGTAGCAGGGAAATGGAACTCCGAAACTGGGAGGATTGGGGCTACGACCCACGAGCGATCAAAAACATAATCCTGACTCATGCCCATATCGACCACAGTGGACGCATTCCTAAAATAGTCAAGGATGGCTTCCGTGGAAAAATCATCACATCACCACCGACCGCCGAACTATGTGAGGTAATGCTCCTCGATTCTGCTCACGTGCAGGAAATGGAAGCAGAGTGGAAAACCAGAAAAAACAGACGGCGGGCTAGAAAGGACACTCATCCTCTTTATACTACGAGAGACGCTGCTGAGAGTCTCAAATTTCTGGCGCCGAACGAACTTGATCAGATAGTGGATCTCGAACCAGGTATCAGGATTAGATTCCGGAACGCTGGACATATTCTTGGATCATCAATTGCCGAACTATGGGTAGAGGACGAAGGGAAGGAAACAAAGATAGTGTTTTCAGGCGATCTGGGGAAACATGATCAACTCATAGTCAAGCATCCTTTCGAAATTGGGAACGCAGATTTCCTGTTTATTGAATCGACTTATGGCGATCGCCTGCATCGCAATTTTGAAGATAGCAAGGCGGAATTTCTGGAAGCGATCAACTATGCGATTTCTAACAGGGAAAAGGTGATCATCCCTGCGTTCGCTCTTGAGAGGACCCAGGAAGTGCTCTATCTACTTGGTGAATTTTCCAGAACTGGGCAAATTCCCAATATTCCGATCTTTCTCGATAGTCCCCTTGCCATTAAAGCGACAGAGATATTCCGGAAAAACAAAAAATATTACGACGAGGCTACACAGGCCATTGTCCACCAAGGATTCGATCCTTTCGACATGCCCAACTTAACACTAACCCCAACGACAAAAGAATCTATGAAAATTAACGAAATTAATGGTTCGGCTATCATTATCTCAGCCAATGGAATGTGCTCAGCCGGTAGAATTAAGCATCATTTGAAGCATAACCTGTGGCGACCGGGGGCAAGCGTCATTATTGCCGGGTTCCAGGCACAGGGAAGCACTGGACGGCAGATCGTAGATGGAGCAAAGGCGGTGACAATTTTTGGAGAAAAAGTAGCGGTAAGGGCAAAGGTATTTACAATTGGCGGGTTGTCGGCCCATGCTGATCAAGCGGATTTACTGGCATGGGTAGGCCATTTCTCCAAGAAGTCAAACCCCACCATCTTCGTAACACACGGAGAACCAACATCCAGTCAGGCTTTGGCGACGAAGATTAATGAAAAATTCGGTTTATCCGCTTACGTGCCCAAATGGCGCGAAGTCTTGACCCTTGATCATGTTGAAGCCGTTCGTGAGATACTCCCGGAGCCGGTTTCCATCGATCTTCGTCAGGACATGCTAACTCTGGCAGAAGAGATTGAAGCGGAGATCTCCAGGTTCAAGGAGCAGATTGCTGTGAAAGCGCCGAAGATTACCGAAGAGGAACTGGAGAAGCTTAAGGACATTCGCGAAGAACTGCAGACTGTTATTTCTGGATAAATTTCTGGTTTAGCTCAAAGTAAAATGGCGTGTGATCAAGTCATCTCGACGAAGCGCAGCGAGAAGAGATCTTTCCCGGCAACGGAATAGATTTCTCGCTACGCTCGAAATGAAAGGCGCTGCGGCCCGCTTTATTACTCCTACTTCATACTTCTGAGACGAACGTCGATTCCCTGGACGCCTGTCATCAGATTTGTCAACTTCGATAAATCAGTGGCGCCGGTATGATAAGGATACAAAATCTTCGGTTTGAAGGCTTTCGCCGCATCAGCCACCATTTCCGGAGTCATTGTGTAGGGCAGATTCATAGGCAGAAATGCCACGTCAATGTTTTTAAGATTCTTCATCTCAGGAGTATTCTCCGTATCACCAGCGACATAAACTCGTTTATCACCAAAAGTGAAGATGTAACCGTTGCCAACTCCTTTTGGATGATACGGCACACCGGGCGCCCGCATGTGAACCATATTATAGGCGGGAACCGCCTCTATTTTAACCCCCTCAACTTCTTTTGTGTCGCCGTTATGCATTATGATTCCACGAGGTACAGTTTGGGCGCACGTCTCAGTAAGAACAACCAGAGTATTTTTTGTTCGGATTTCTTTAATTGCGGCCGGATCCAGATGATCCTGGTGTTCGTGGGTAAGGATGATAACGTCCGCTTTCGGTAGTTTGGTATAATCGGCCAACTTGCTCCACGGATCTACATGGAATATTTTCCCGCCATAGTTGAACATCAAAGTCCCATGGCCAATAAAAGTAATATCGAGGTCACCGCCGGATGTTTTGATTGTATCAGTCTGAAACTGCTGTTTGGCTATGGCCGTCGTGGCCACTAACATAAACACGAGCAAAAAGATCCAGTACATTCTAGTCA
>JACWAG010000212.1 GCA_014874425.1 Syntrophaceae bacterium
ACGATGACCTGAAATAATTCTGTCTCTGTCCATAAGTGTTTTTCCGAAGCCCTCATTTCATTGTATAGCATGACGTAAACGCCAAAGTACGGCTTAATTTCATAGCCCACTACTCGATCAAAATTCAGTGTCGGCATAGCATCCGTGAATGCTTGAAGAATTGTCGCCTTCGTTGAAACTTTGCCGTGTTCGTGATACTCAAGGAATCCAAACGATCGCAAAGGTTTAAAACTTTGTGCGCCTAGAAGGTGAAAATTGTTCGAAATTGGAGGACAATTTCGAATATATTACAATAATGACAAGAATATGTGAATTAAAACCCTGATCGGAGGTTTGGACGGATGTCGGGCCATAATAAATGGAGCACCATTAAGCACAAGAAAGGCGCTGCGGACGCCAAGAGAGGCAAGATCTTCTCTAAGATCATTAAAGAAATTACAATAGCCTCCCGTATGGGCGGTGGCGACGCGGACGGTAATCCGAGACTGAGAACGGCGTTGAACGCCGCGCGTACGGCGAACATGCCCAAAGACAATATCGAAAAGGCTATCAAAAGAGGGACCGGTGAAATCGAAGGAGTGAATTACGAGGAGATAACGTACGAAGGCTATGGCCCTGGTGGGGTGGCCGTGCTTGTCGAGGCGCTCACTGATAACAAAAACCGGACCGTAGCCGAGATTCGGCATATTTTCGACAAATATAACGGCAACCTTGGTGAAACAGGCTGTGTGAACTGGATCTTCCAAAAAAAAGGTGTCCTGGAGATACCGGTCCAGGGATTGACTGAAGACGAAGTAATGGAGCTTGCTCTGGAAAGTGGCGCCCAAGACGTGAAAATGGAAGGCGACACTTTTGAGATCACGACCGACCCCACGGATTTTGAACCTGTGCGAAAAGCCATAGAGGACAAGGGTTGGAAGGTTGAGTTGGCCGAAATTACCATGATCCCTCAGAACACCATAAAACTAGACGGTAAAAAGGCTGAACAGATGCTAAAAATGATGGATGCTCTCGATGACCACGAAGACCTTCAGATGGCTTACGCGAATTTCGACATATCAGAGGAAGAAATGATGAAGCTTTCCGCCTAGTATTGAGGTTGGAGATCTCAAAGGGACAGAAAGTCGTCAGGTAACCCGTGGTGAATAACAAGATCTACTTTTTTGAGGGGATTTGAGTTTGCTAATACTTGGTGTTGACCCTGGAACGATTGCAACAGGTTATGGGATAGTCAGCAAGAATGGCTCGGTCCCTGTTTATGTTGCAGGTGGTGTCATTCGTCCAGGAACAAGAAGTGCGCAGTCCGAGAAATTGCTAACAATTTATACGGCTTTGGATGAGATTGTTAGAGAATTTCACCCCTCTGTCATGGTGGTTGAGTCTCTGTTTCACGCTGTTAACAGCCAGAGTCTCATCAAACTGGGGCAGGTTAGGGGGGTGATTCTCTTACTTGGGTCGTTACATGGTATGGAGGTATTTGAATACAGTCCTCGTGAGATCAAACAAGGAATTACAGGATATGGCAATGCGGACAAAAGTCAGGTCATGTTCATGATTCAGAAAATACTACATATTCCCGATCTTAAATCATCAGATCAAGCTGATGCTATTGCAATGGCTACCTTTCATGCGCACATGTGTTTTTCTGAGAAGGTCGTGAAATGATAGCCTGTTTAAGAGGACCATTAATTTATAGAGGGGTCAATCGGGTCATAGTCGATGTAAACGGCGTGGGATACAATGTTTTTGTTTCTTTGAACACACTCGAATCATTGCCGAATCAAGAAGAGGCTTTGTTGCATATTCACACAGCGTTCAGAGAGAATTCTTTAGAGCTATATGGTTTTGCCACTGAAGAAGAGAAAACACTGTTTGAGATGCTTTTAAGTGTTTCCGGTATCGGTCCAAAAACATCACTCACTATACTATCGGGTATTTCGCCTGATGGGTTTAAGCAGGCAATTTGTGAAAAGAATTTGGTTAAACTTAGTTCCATTCCAGGAATAGGGAAGAAATCGGCTGAAAGAATAGTGGTTGAGTTAAAAGAGAAAGTAACGGCTTTTCCTTCCAAAGCTAAAACTACCGACATGAGTTGTCCAAAATCTAATCTTCAAGAAGACCTTACATCATCTCTGATCAATTTAGGATACAAACAAAAGATTGCAGCGGAAACAGCCGAGAGGGTCCTCAGGAATTCGGAGGAGAACATGTCTCTGGAGAAGGCTGTCAAACTTGCATTCAAAGAACTCATAAAATAGAGGTCCAACATAGAGAGGGTGTTTGAAAAGGACCCTTTCAATTTATGGAGGAGAAACTAACATGAGATTTATCGTGATCGGTGGTGACGCCGCAGGAATGAGCGCAGCTTCAAAAGCGAAACGTAACAAACCTGACTTAGAAGTAATTGTGCTTGAAGCCACAGAGGATGTTTCTTACTCCGCATGCGGAATGCCATACAATATTGCTGACCCTAGTCGGGCCATGGATGACCTAATTGTTCGTCGGTCGGATGTTTTTAGGTCTAAACAGGGTATAGATCTGCGCACTGGGCACAAGGTCATGAAGATCGACAGAACGAACAAAAAAGTTTTGTATGAAACCAGCAATGCTCAAACCGGAGCGATCGAATATGATAAGCTGCTCATCGCTACTGGAGCAAGACCCATTCGTCCTGAAATGCCAGGAATAGATCTCGATGGTGTCCTGGTCTTAAAGTCACTCCAACATGGTAGAATCATAAAAGAATTCCTCAAGAAATCATCGCCTCACAAAGTTCTTATAGTCGGCATGGGTTACATTGGACTGGAGATGGCGGAAGCGTTTCATTCTCTAGGCATGTCTATAACAATGGTTAAACCTGGCCCAAGGCTTCTCGCCTTCATGCCCGAAGAGATGGCTAGTGTTGTCAAACGCGAACTCTCTGACAAAGGCATCGAATGTCACCCGGGTGTCGGAGTGAAGGCAATTGATATCGATGGGTCGAGACTTAAAGCGCTGACCACTTCGGGATATATCCAAACCGATTTAGTGATGATGAGTGTTGGTATCACTCCTGAGTCTGAGTTGGCGGCTGAGGCGGGTCTGAAACTTGGTCCAAAAAAATCCATAGCCGTTGACAGAAAACTTGTAACCTCCGACCATGACATTTTCTCAGCAGGGGACTGCGCTGACGCATTCCACGTGATTACCGGGAAAAGAGTTTGGGTTCCATTGGCCCTAAGGGCAAACCGAGCCGGTTGGGCTGTTGCCGACAATGTTACCGGGGGAGATGTTGAGCTGCCAGGAATAATGGGTACAGCGGTCTTCAAAGTTCTCGATCTTGAAGTCGCTAGAACGGGACTCAGTTTTGAAGAAGCTTCATCTGAGGGTTACGACGCTGTCCAGGAAATGATCAAGAGCCGCTCAAGGGCGCATTCGCATTCTGGAAACCAAACTATTTATGTGAATCTTGTGGCTGATCGGAAAACCGGCAAACTACTTGGGGGCTCTATGGTAGGTAAAGAAGGAGTGGCCCATAGGATTGACGCCATTGCGGTCGCTCTGCACGCAGGCATGACTGTGGAGCATTTCTTCCAGTGTGATATGGCTTACGCACCGCCTTTTTCGCCTGTTTGGGACCCTATGCTCACAGCGGCCAACCAGCTTCTTAAAAAGCTATAACGCGCCAGGTATTACGTTGACGAGGCGTGTAATACCAAATGTTATGACATTCTGATATGTATAGACATCGTGACATGTTTTAATTGTGAGTGTGATTTGGCTAACTATTTTAAATATTTACAAGTCAATCTCATTGACTGAGTTCCCGTGAGCGTCTATGGTTCTTACTAGAACTAAATAACTCTAGGAGGACGCCATGAAGATCAGAAAAATCGAAAAAGTCTCCAAGGGCCTTTGCAAGTGCAAAAGTTCCTGCTAGGTGTCCGGTGGCAGCGAGTTGTGGTAAGTCATTGAGCCTATGACTGTAAACGCAGCGCAACCGGAAAATTGGCTTTGTAAAAACAACTGTTTTTATTACAAACCGAATAGAAAAGAGGATCAACGTTGCAGGGGCTATTATGTGACGCAAATCCTCACCGAGTCAAGGCCTCAGTTGAGACTGGAAACAGTTACTGAGGCCTTTGATCGTAATTTTAAACGACAACTCCTATTAAATCATATCTGTATATCCTGCCCATTTTATGTTGAGGACTGCGATTTCACATCAGTCCATCCTCCGGAAAATTGTGTCCCGTGTGGAGGGCTTGTTTTCATTTCCAATCTTTTGAAACTTGGGGAGGTCACTGAGCCGGATTTAAAACTGGCCAACCTTGAGGACCTTGGAGATAGTTCCTATGTGAGTCTGTCAAATGACTCTTGCATAAAAAGTCTCGAAGAAGATTACCTCTATCAAATCGCGCACGATGACCTTTATGAAATAAATCAGGATGCTCTGGATTTCCTGACCAAGTGCGATGGTTCCGCAACTGTTTCAGATCTTGATCCTGATCGTGAATTCCTCGAATTTTGCATTGTGGAAGATCTCCTGGATGTTTCGAAAGAAAAGATCCAACGGCCTATAATCCTTGGTAAGTCTCCTGTCCCGTCACTTCGTTATCTGGAATGGCTGATAACTCGCAGATGCAATATTTCTTGCGCTCATTGCTATCTTGGAGATCAGGCCCGCATAGAATACAGGCCAGAATTAATACGTCCTTTATTGGATGAATTCACTGATATGCAGGGGTTGAGAGTCTTGGTCAGTGGTGGTGAACCGACTCTATACGAACATTTTGATCTCTTGAACAGTATTCTTCCTGAATATCCGGTCCGTGCGGTCCTGTTGACCAACGGAACAACAATAAATAGGAAATTGCTCAAACAGCTAAATTTTCATGAAATTCAGATTAGTCTCGACGGAATGGAAAAAGGTCACGACGTAATTCGAGGCAAGGGAAATTTCCGAAAAGCCGTTCGAGCCATGGAACTAGCTCGTGAAGCTGGAATCGATCTGTCCGTGGCCACCATGGTCCATAAGTTGAATCTGGATGAATGGGACAGCATGAGAGATCTCGTTGAGTCCATGGAAGCGAGAGAGTGGAGTATAGATTACCCGTGCGTTAAGGGGCGTTGGGACCTGCATCCGGAGTTGCAGGCGGGGTTACGGGATGCGGCGGACAGTATGCGATACGCTTTCGGTGGCTCCTATCACGGGACTTCTTCCGGATGGACATGTGGGCGCCATCTCGCGGCTGTTTTACCTTCAACAGATGTATGCAAGTGCGCGCTCTTTCCGGAAATTCGCCTGGGATCAGTAGAGAATGGCTTAGCAAAGGCGTGGGCTAGAATGACCCACATTCCCATTTCGGAAACTGATTGCGCCGGATGCGAATCTGCGGACATATGCGGTGGTGGTTGTCGTTTCCGTGCTGGCGCTAGAGACGCTCGTGATGAGGTAATGTGTTTATTACATAAGGGTGGTAATAAATAAACCAGAGCGAAAACGCACCGTGGTTTTAGTGGCGGCAACATTTACTTGTAGCTCGTGATTGAACTAATAGTGGTGAAAAAAGACCCGTTTTGTTCTGTAGAGTCAAGAGAACTTCACCGTTCCCAATCAAATCGCCAAGGCAGATAACTATCTAAACTACTTTATTATTTCACCTCACTTTGTCTTAAAAACACGATGGTCCTGAAATTGCTTAACCGTGGGTGAATGAAGATTCCTCACGCGAGGGACTTCAACTCCTTGCATGGATTGGCCATCTCAATTTAGTGGGATGGCCAAATCCAAAACACTACCGCTAGACGCTTGCTTTAGTAGGAGGTAAAACCCATGAAACCAATAACCGCATTTCTCACCATCTTTGGGACATTGTTATTTTCTCTCAACACCACTTGCGCTTCCTACATCGATTGGAAGTCCCATTACTCGGGCGCGCAAACTCTTGCAGCGGAGGGGCGCACTCAAGAGGCCTTGAAAGAAGCCAGACTGAGCGTAGTCGACTCACGAGATCGACATGGTGAAGAAACCTCAAACACGGTGAAATCATTAGAATTTCTAGCAAAGATAACTCGAGAGGCTGGAAATTACCCAAAAGCGATAAGGCTGCAGCGTGAGGCATATGAGGTTAACAGCCGTATCAATGGGAAAACGAACCCAAACACAATCAGGTTGTTGAGCCAACTAGCGGAATTAACAATTCTCACTGGTAATTTCAACGCCGGCAAGGCCTACTACGATGAAGCTTTGCGATTGTGTGAGGCCGGTAATCGTTCGGCATGTGTCACCGCAGCATATCCCATGATGGGCCTAGCGAGGCTGCTCGCGACTGAGGGCAAGTTCATGGACGCGGAAAAACTTTATCTATCGGCCTTGGATAAATTCTGCTGTTTTTCAAAATACCAGCCCGAACTAAAATTTAAGATGGCCGCAGCGCTCGAAAGCCTGGGAGCGATGTACAGATCGCAGGGAGATTACGCCCGCGCGATAAAATGGTAACCGTTCAGCAGGAGACGGTCAATAGAGAAGGTTTTGGTAGCCCAAGTCGATGAGCAGTGATGGAATCGACCAGGAACTCAAAGGGGTTTTTATTTTGAAGAAGGCACGT
>JACWAG010000213.1 GCA_014874425.1 Syntrophaceae bacterium
CTGGAAAAATGTCTTTTCTGTGGACATTGTGTAAAGGCGTGTCCGACAGAAACTCTTGTTCGCGGCGAAGAAGGTTACCGAATAATGGTTGGCGGAAAACTGGGGAGACGCCCCAGATTGGCGTCCGAAATTCCAGGGGTCTTTTCGAAAAATGAAACTTTCACATTGATCAACCAACTTCTCGATTTCTATATCAAAAATAACACGAGAGGAGAAAGGTTCGGAGAGATTCTGGAGCGGGTAGGCGTCCAAGAACTTAATCAATTCGCAAAATAGTGTTGTCTTGGCACACTAACAAATTCACGGACTGCTACTGATCATTCAAAAAAAATCAAAAAAATCTTGTGGTCTTGACTTAAGTCAAGGCGACCGTATCTTCCAATCCCCATATTATTAGAAACGCTAGTAAACGGACTTCAGGTTACCCAGTTTATTGGGAACTCAAAAAACAGGAGGATAAAATGGCTGACAAGATGTTTTGTTATCAGTGTGAACAAACGGCGGGCGGTATCGGCTGCACCCGCGCCGGAGTATGCGGGAAATCCCCAGAGACAGCGGCGCTCCATGATTTATTGATGCACACTTTGAAAGGCATCGCGCTGTATGCTGTTGAAGGCCGAAAAGTGGGTGTCGTAGATCATGAAGCCGCAGTATTTACGAATGAGTCACTGTTCGCGACCTTGACAAACGTTGATTTTGACGAGGACAGGTTTCCACCCCTGATCAACAAGGCTGTTGAGTACCGTGACAAACTCCGGGACCGAGTCAAGGCGGCAGGAGGAAAAGTAGATTTCAGTGATGACGCCGCGACGTTTAAGCCTGCGCCGGACAAAGCAGGAATGATAGCAATGGGCCTTACAAGAGGTTTCAAGGCCGACTCAGATGATCAGGACATAGTTTCATTGAAGCACACTTTACTTTTCGGTCTTCGAGGTGTGGCCGCTTACGCGGACCATGCTCACATTCTGGGCAAAGAAAATGATGAGATATACAAGTTTGTGGCGGAAGGTCTGGCTGCAACACTGAATCACAGCTTGACACTCAATGACTGGGTTGGTCTGGTCCTGAAGTGCGGCGAAATAAACCTTAAAACGATGGAACTTCTTGACGCTGCTAACACCGAAACATACGGGCATCCTGTGCCAACAAAAGTACCTCTTGGGCACAAGGCCGGAAAAGCCATCCTTGTATCCGGCCATGACCTGAAGGATTTGGAGGAAATCCTAAAACAAACCGAGGGCAAAGGAATTTTTGTTTACACACACGGAGAAATGTTGCCTACACACGGCTATCCTGGTCTTAAAAAGTATTCTCATTTTTATGGTCATTATGGAACAGCATGGCAAAACCAGAAAAAGGAGTTCGCAGAGTTTCCTGGCGCGATCCTGATGACTACAAACTGTATTCAAAAACCTGCTGAATCTTATTACAACAACATTTTCAGTACCGGACTAGTCGGTTATCCGGGAGTGAAATACATCGCAGACAAGAATTTCGGTCCTGTGATTGACAAGGCGCTTGAACTGCCAGGCTTTGCCTCGGATTTGAACGGCAAAGAAGTCATGTGCGGTTTTGCCAGAAACGCTGTCATGTCTGTGGCGGACAAGGTTATTGACGCTGTTAAGAGTGGGGCTATCAAACATTTCTTCCTTGTAGCCGGATGTGATGGCGCAAAACCGGGCCGTAACTATTATACTGAATTCGTGGAAAAGACCCCTAAGGACACAATAGTATTGACATTGGCCTGCGGGAAATTCCGTTTCTTCGATAAAGATCTGGGTGATATCGGAGGAATCCCCCGTCTTCTGGATGTTGGACAGTGTAACGACGCATATTCCGCTATTCAGATCGCGGTAGCTCTGGCTAAGGCTTTCAATTGCAGTGTCAATGAATTGCCGTTGTCCATGATTCTGTCTTGGTATGAGCAGAAAGCAGTAGCAATCCTCCTGACGTTATTCCACCTCGGTATAAAGGGAATTCGCTTAGGCCCGAGCCTACCGGCTTTTATCACCCCTAATGTCCTGGATACTCTGGTAAAGACCTTTGATATTAAACCTATATCTACTCCGGATGAAGATCTGAAGGCTATATTGGGCTGATTGTCGAGGATATTTGACTCATCAAATTGAGGAATCCAACAGAATTAATATTCATCTTATTTAAGTGTCGGAAGCGACAACAAATTGATTACATAGTTAAGCGGCGCGTCTAAATGATACAGTTAACGCGCCGCAATTACAATTGCCGACTCCTTAAAAGAAAGGGAGACGAAACATGAAATGCCCCGGACAGGACCCTCGCTATTGGAAATTTGACGCGATCTTTGACGCTGAATGCCCAAGTTGTGGCTCTAAGATAGAGTTTTTTAAAGATGAAACTCGTCGCAAGTGTAAGAACTGCGGAGAATACGTGCTTAACCCCAAGATGGATTTCGGATGCGCTGCTCACTGCAAATTCGCCAAACAGTGTTTCGGAGACCTTCCGCCTGAGCTTATCAAGCAGAAAGAAGACCTTTTCAAGGACCGCGTAGCTGTTGAAATGAAAATGCGGCTCAAGAACGACTTCAAACGAATTGGTCACGCTTCCAGAGTAGCCTCCATGGTGGAACGTCTGATTGGCGTAGATAAGGCTAAACCGGCCGTTCTGTTTGCAGCCGCATACCTGCACGATGTTGAGCCTGCTGTTCAAGGCGCTAATGGCGACAATGTCGACCAAGGAGACAAGGCGGTGGCTCGCGATATACTTGAGAAGCTGGACGCTCCACAAGAACTCATCGAAGAGGTTTGTTCAATCATAAAGAATTTGGACAATCCCAAAGACCATGAATCCGGGGATCTGAAATTGGTTCATGACGCTCATTTACTGGCGTCCCTGCAGGAAAAGATCAAGAAAGACGAATTAAATGAAGATTATCTTTCAGAAGTTATTGATCGGGACTTCCTGACCGACTCGGGACGAAGCCTGGCCTACGAATTGTTCCCGAAAACCACGCCTCAGTTACGGGCGGTTACGAATTAGTAAAACGTGAAGCAACATAAAAAGGAAATGAAAATGAAAATTAGAAGAAATATTATACAGATAGACGACGAGCTTTGTAACGGATGTGGTCAATGTGTGACTGGTTGCGCAGAGGGAGCGCTTGAGATAATCGACGGGAAAGCCAAACTTGTATCCGAGGTTTATTGTGACGGTTTGGGCGCATGTATTGGAGAATGTCCGACCGGCGCTCTGAAAATAATTCAAAGGGAGGCCGAAGACTTTGACGAAGAAGCGGTTGAAGACCGTTTGAAAACAGTAAAGCCTCCTCAAAAACAGGAACCCGCTAAAATGGTCTGTGGTTGCCCTTCGTCCAATATTCAGACATTTGCGCCTAGAAGCTGTTCCTGTGATGAGGCCAATGAGCCTGTGGTCGGCCATAGTCAGGGGTCGGAACTTACCCATTGGCCTGTACAGATAAGACTTGTACCACCGACGGCCCCGTTTCTGAAAAACGCCGACCTGCTGGTAGCTGCGGACTGCACGGGTTTTGCGTATCCCGACCTGCACCGCGAATTACTTAAAGGAAAAATACTCTTGATAGGTTGCCCCAAATTTGATGACGCGCGCTCCTATGTTGAGAAGTTCGCTGAGATTTTCAGCGCAGCGTCAATAAAGAGTGTCACTATAACTGTAATGGATGTTCCGTGCTGTTCCGGCTTGCCTCAAATTGTAAAAATGGGTATGGAAAAAGCCGGTAAACAAATACCTCTGGAAAAGGTTGTAATTAGCGGCCAAGGTCAAATTCTGCGTAGGGAAAAGCTGGCGGCTTAGCCGATGATCGTTTCCGCCACGCCTAGGATAGGAGTTAATTTGTTTTCGTTTTGATAAACCCAGCTTTTGAAATAGGCTCAGAGACTAAGTAATTTAGTCTGGGCCTATTTTTTTTGTCAATTCATGTCCTCGAACCAATCACTTTTCTCTTGACCTTATTTCAAGGTCTTGCTAGCAAAAGCTCACTTATTAGATTCCTATTTGGGATCAAGTATTTTTGTTATTTTTGGTTTTGTTTGATTGTCGCTCTGTTCGTCGCGGCCTTCGCGCCGCAGATCACTAGAAGGCTGTAGAGAGGGCGAAAGATGAAAAGGATTGTTGTTCTGATTTTAGCGCTAGTTCTTGGCTTTAGCTCATTCGGTTTCGCAATGGATCAAACATCCCGGTTGATTGATAAAATCGTTGTAGACAAAACCACTAGAAACGTAATTCTCAACAATTACGTTATGTCCACCAGAGATTCCATTCAGAAAGTTTGGACTACTCCGGTAAACCTTGCAACATCCGACGCTTTAAAGGGCAAAGTCGCCGTCATGTATGAAGTGGCGCGTGACGGCTCATTGTTGTCCATACAGCTCCTAAGGGGCTCAGGCAATCCTGATATGGATCGGTCCCTGCTTAGCGCTATACGCGCAGCAGCTCCATTCCCCGCGTTTCCGGGTGAACTTCAGGCAAACACGGTTTTAATTAAAGCTAATTTCATAGTTGCCGACCTTCCTGTCGTACCGGTTTTGAGGGTTGAACATCACTCCACCCCTCAGAAACTGTCGGAAACAACTCAGGCAGATTCCCATAAGAAGTATATTTGGGGTGTACCTGCTGGAACAGCGTTGAGAAAAGACAAGTCCATACCTGTATCTGAAACAC
>JACWAG010000214.1 GCA_014874425.1 Syntrophaceae bacterium
CAGGTCCAGGCTAATGCGCAGCACGTAATGATAGAGCAGTGGCAGAAGGCGCACTCTACCGAACCTACCTCTTGGTCATTCACAGAGACGGGAGGGGTCGTTCATAAGAAGCGCTTTCACTGATGGTTATGTTTCCGACACTATCCTAGTCTGGAAGGAGAAAATCGATGGGAACTATTTTAATAATTAATGTTTCCCCCGATGTTCCAATTTACCCGTTTACAGAACGACAAGATTATCAGCATGGACAGCTTCATCATTGCTGCGATAACCTAGGACCCAATCTATTTCGGGAGTTTGCCGCCCGATGATTTTAATCATTTCGTCCGACGAATAGTTTATGAGTCCTACAGCAAGAGGTACCCCTTCAGAGCTTAATATCCTAACGGCGGAGCCGTCTTCGAATTCCCCCTCAACTTTGGTCACGCCAATCGGTAAGAGGCTTTTGCCTTTTTGCGTGATTGCTTTTGCAGCGCCGGTATCCACATACAGATTGCCTTCAGGTTGAAGGTTATATCGTATCCAGTGCTTACGTGCCGAAATTTTTTCTTTTGCCGGTAAGATGAGGGTGCCAACCATTTCTCCTTCAAGCACACGGCTTATCAGCCGAGAGGTCTTGCCCTTAGCTATTATCATGGGGACCCCGGACATTCGCACTTTCTTCGCAGCTTCCAGTTTAGATGTCATTCCACCTCTACCTATGTTGGAGGAGGAGCCGCCCGCGTAGCCCATGATCTCGGGCGTGAGGTCTTCCACAACAGGTATCAGGCACGCGTCGGGGTTAACACGTGGGTCACAGTCCATCAAACCATCCATATCAGTCAATGTCAGCAGCAGGTCAGCGGAAGCGAGCACTGCGACGAGCGCTGAAAGATTGTCGTTGTCACCCAGTTTGATCTCGTCCACTACAACAGTGTCATTCTCATTGATGATTGGAGTCACGCCCCAAGACAAAAGTGTCATTAGCGTGTTTCTAGCGTTGAGATAACGGCGCCGGTTTGTCAGATCATCTCGAGTCAGCAACATCTGACCAACCCGCGAGCCGTGTCGGGAGAAAGCTTCGTCATAAGCGGCCATGAGGCGGCTCTGACCGACTGAAGCGGCGGCCTGCTTCTGGGGTATGGTGCGAGCGCCTTCCTTTAGTGTCATCCTTCGGACGCCGGCAGCCACAGCCCCCGAAGAAACGATGATAAATTCCTTACCCAGTTTGTTATATGCGCAAATTTCGTCGGAGAGTCCTCTGATAATCTTACGGTCCAATCCCTTATCAGTCGTTACTACGCTCGAACCGAGCTTTACGACTATTCGCCGGACATTTGAAAGGATGTTTTTTCTTATTTCTACAGAATTCATTTCCGTGACCTTAAATCTTTAAGCGCTTTAGAAATCTCAAAAAGTAGATCTCTCAATCCTTCACCCGACACAGCGGAAATCTTTTTGACACGCAGCCCCTGTTCCTCAATAAATTTACCCAGTTCGTCCGCAGCACCTCTGTTTTCGGGGATATCCATTTTGGTGATGACCACAATCATCGTCCGCAGGGTCAGATCAGCGCCATAGGACGATAGCTCCAGCATTATCGTCCTGAACCGTTCAACGGCGGGCGGTTCAAGAACAGGAGAAGGATCAATGAGATGCAAAAGAATGCTGGTGCGTTCGATGTGTCTCAGAAAACGATCGCCCATTCCCGCTCCATCATGAGCGCCTTCTATCAATCCTGGGATGTCGGCCACGACAAAGTCCCGGCCGTCAGGCGCGCGGACGACACCTAATCCGGGAACTTTAGTTGTAAAAGGATAATCAGCGATCTTTGGTCTGGCGTTGCTAACCTTGGAAATCAATGTTGATTTACCACTATTGGGCAAACCGACAAGGCCGACATCCGCAATGAGTTTCAGTTCGAGCCTGAGTTCGCGTTCTTCAGCCGGACCTCCGGGTTGTGCTCTTCTGGGCGCTTGATTCCTGGCGGTAGCGAACCTCGCGTTTCCTTGACCACCTCGCCCACCTTTGGCCGCGACTACAAAACTGTTGGGCTCATCGAGGTCTGCTATCAGATCTCCGGTGTCCACATCAAAAATCTGAGTGCCGGGTGGAACGGGAATGTTCAAATTCTCAGAGGATTTACCCGTTTGGTTTTTGCCTCTTCCGTCCCCTCCTTTGCGCCCGCGATAAAGCTGCTGGTACTGGCAGTCAAGGAGAGTATTCAGCGATTCGTCGACACATATGATTACATCGGCGCCTTTACCGCCATCACCACCGTCTGGCCCACCCCTGGGAACGAAAGCTTCTCTGCGAAAACTTATGCACCCATTCCCTCCCTTACCCGATATCACTTTGATTCTAGCCTGATCAACAAATTTCAAGTGTCACTTTCCAATCTAACGATTAAATTACGCTGAAAGCGCCTTCATAACATTCGGCGCAGTGTCTCCAGGACTAACCTTATACCACGTCTGTGCTATTTTTCCGTCTTCATCAATCAAAAAAGCGGAACGAATTATACCTTCATAGGTTTTACCGTACATCTTTTTTTCACCCCATGCGCCATAAGTCTTAGCGACCGCATTGTCGATATCTGATAGCAAAGGGAAACCAAGCGAATATTTTTGATCGAACTTTTTCTGCTTATCCGGTTTGTCCGGGCTTATCCCGACAGCCTTCAAATTGAACCTGGTAAAGTCCGGACCTGCGTCACGTACATTACACGCCTGTTTCGTGC
>JACWAG010000215.1 GCA_014874425.1 Syntrophaceae bacterium
CCCGATAGCCTGGGGATTGAAACGTTAACCCGCGTTGATACTGAATTTCCTGAAATTCCAATTATCGTGCTTACCGGCCAGGAAGATGAAGCTATAGCTGTTGAGGCGGTAAAACAGGGAGCGCAGGATTATCGGGTCAAAGGCCTGGTAGACGGAAAACAGTTGGTTAGGTCCATACAGTACGCCTTAGAGCGTAAACGTATGGCGGTAGACCTGACTAGAGCACGTGACGAACTCGAGAAACGGGTCGAGGAACGCACGGCTGAACTGACAAGAAGCAACAGGAAACTCGAGAAGCAAATCATGGAGCGAAAGCTGGCCGCTGAAGAGCTGAAGCAAAGCGAGGAGCGTTTCAGGGCCATCTTTGACGGCGCTAATGACTTCATCTTCATTAAGGACCTCTCATTGAGATATACACATATCAATCCCGCCACGGCAAAACTTTTTGGTGTTCCAGCATCCGAGATGTTGGGGAAAACCGCTGAGGACATCCTTAAAAAAGAAGCGGCTCAATATATTAGAGAGGCTGACACTCGCGTTTTAAAGGGAGAATCGATTGAAGAAATAACCACTAGAGAAATAAGGGGTGTGCCCATGACTTTCCATGAAGTCAGGGTACCCATGCATAATGGCTCAGGGGAGATCATAGGGGTTTGTGGAATATTTCGAGACATAACGGACCTCAACAGGCTGCAGGATACTCAAAAGTTCGTGTCGCAGGAATATCGTTCAGAAATTATGAAGGCTGTTCTTAAACAGGCCGCATTTGCAGCGTCCACCAAAAGTGTGGTCCTGCTTTTGGGTGAGAGTGGAGTAGGTAAAGATTATCTAGCCAAATACATACACAAACGATCTAATTATTCTTCGGGATCATATTACTCCATAAATTGCGCGGCTGTTCCACTAGAACTAGCAGAATCCGAACTCTTCGGTCATGAAGCCGGAGCATTTACCGGAGCCGGTAGGCGAAAGCGGGGTCTTTTAGAACTGGCTGAGGGGGGAACTCTTTTGTTGAACGAAGTCGGAGAGCTTTCACCTGCCCTCCAGGCAAAATTTCTGACTTTTCTCGACACAAGAACTTTTACTCGAGTTGGTGGGCAACAAAACATTAGGGTCAACGCGCGCATTCTTGCGGCGACCAACAGGGATCTCCAACATGAGATCTCGATTGGCCGTTTTCGGGCTGATCTCTATTACCGTTTGAATGTGTTTTCAATAAGAGTTCCGCCGCTTAGAGAACGTATCGAAGATCTTCCAATCCTTGTTGCAGAGTTGCTTTCCATCTTGGCCAAAGAACTACAAATGAGCTTTTCACCGGAATTGGCAGCCGGAGAAATGGCTAAACTATATAATTATCAATGGCCTGGAAACATAAGGGAACTTAGAAACGTTCTGGAACGTGCGGTGATTCTTTCCGGAGGGGGAGCCATAAAGGTGGATATCGACGGATCTGGGCCGTGTGATGCTGTTTCATTGTCCAAAAGAGTCTCAAATATCACCGATACTTCGACGTTAGCCGGTTCGATGGACAATCTTAGTCGAGCAATGATCGAGGAAGCTCTTACGCGTTCAAAGGGTAGAAAAGAATTGGCCGCGTCCTATTTAGGGGTGTCTCGTTATACCTTGAGGCGCTGGATACAAAAACTCGGAATTAATGTGCGAAAATGACACTCTGTGTTTCAAACGATGTTGCACAATAGCACGTTCTGTAATCGCTATAATAATACGATGAAAATGTTAGGTTAGGTAATATAGGCGAATCTGCCACAATTGCTATTCCAAATTGAAATACTCTTATTCCTTGCTGTTCCGCTTCTTTAAACTCCTATTCATAAAACAGACTTTTAACTCGTCGTCCTTATGTGACTTTTCGAAACTGGCTGGATAAGCCCATAAGTGTGGCACGTAAATTGCTTCGAAAAACTTAACACAGTTGAAGATTTCAGAGTTCAGTAGCCGTTGATTGGTGTCTCTTCGCGCATATCTGGAAATTCTCGCGAAAAGCTGTGTCGACACTCTTCTGATAATAACTCGCATGGTGAGGGGTTGCCATGCGGTAACTGTCAAATATCTCAGAATTAAAACATTCTAATGTATGAAGCAAAGAAACGAGAAGAGTTGTCTTTACCATAACACTAAGACCACGCCAATTAATTGGATGAGGAAGGAGACCGCTATGAAATTGGACGGAGCGCCGCTTACCCATGATATAGCCTTCGAGGCTCTCGTTGAAGCGGGATACCAGGTTGTTGAAACCGATTTCGACGACATGGCTTTCAGGGAGTGGAGACAAAAGGCAGTTAATTGTATCGCCGCCCTACTGGGCCCCGAGCACCCATATGCCAGATCCTTTTCAGAACATGTACGACGTTGCGACTTAAACAGTCTTTTCTTGGGCAGAGGTCTGGTTGACGTTACTAAACGCTATGTCTTGGAGAATGCTGGTCAAGAAAGCGACGTATCTCGACAATCAGTGAAGAAAACGGGACTAAAGTCATAAGTTTTCTACAACTGCCGGGATGAAGGTGTGAACAGATGAAGAGTAATTATAAAACCCGTTGGCCATTTGTGTTGCTCTGGATAATCATTTTGATCCCAACGACCGCTCGATCAGCAGAGATCATTGCGACTCTAGATAGAGAGTTTTATCGGCTAATCACGCAAATCAGAGACATTGAGTCGCTTAAACGCAATATTCAGGATTGTTATCGCACGGAGAAGCGAATTCTGGAAGTGTCCCGGCCGTCGGGACAATCTCCAAATTACTCGACCAGGTTGGATGGTGAGCTTGTCAATCGGGTTTTTGGCTATCTTGCCCATACACCTGAACATGACCGGTTTGTCAAAGCTTACAGCTCACTAGTTAAAAGGTCGAATTACAGAGAATTTTGTACGGAGGAACTATTTGCCGAATATATGAAACTTTTACAATCAGGACAAGTAAGACTAATGAGTCAGTTACAACTATATCTCGAGACAGCGCCTCATGTTGGTTCTGATAAATCCTACAACCAGAAAGTGTTGCCCAAACCATTCCCACGGACACAGTCGGCGACAGTTAGCGTTCCAAGAGGGCTGAGAACATCGAACTAACGCCCGGCAACGTGGAATAATATTTCTACTGACCAGACGCGCCATAAAGAACTGCTCCAATCTTGAGAAAGGTGAGGAATAGAAATGGAAGGCTGAGCGGTAGAACAACCTGCGTAAAAGCCCCTGTTCGCACGTTATGTAACACGTTGAAATAATGTTATTAATTTGCATTACACATAATATTGTGCGAAATTGCCACAATGTTCTCGTTGATTCCAACGCTGACACTCGTTAACAATATTGGCGGGCATCCCCTTTAGTCAAAATTGTCACTGCTAATACTTCTACTAACACAAGTTTGAGACATAATGATCTAAAAATTCGCTGGATGGCACACTTGTTGCTGTCCAAACATTATTGAAGTTGTTTGAGTTCATTTATACGCTGGGAAAGGAGATTCTCATGAAATTGAATGGAACTGCGCATGCTTTTAATGAAGCGTTTACAGCTCTGGTTGAATCTGGCTATCAAGTAGTAGCCAGCGATTTCGACGAGTCCGCTTTTAAAATGTGGAGGAAAAGGGTCATTGATTGTATCGCATCTCTCCTGGGGGTAGATCATCCATACGTCTATTCTTTTTCCGAGTGTGTCCTGCGGCAAGATTCAAATAGTCTATTTTTAGGAAGAGGCCTAATTGATGCGACCAGACGTGAAGTATTGAGGAATATGAATCAATAATCCAAATCGCGCCTGAAGTAACCTGGGCAGGAGCATGAAAAATCATGACCAAACAGAGTTTGATGGATGCGTTAATTGAATCCGGCTGGCTCGTTATTAAGAGCGGGTTTGACGAAACGTATTTTAGGTTCTGGGCACAAAACGCCAAGGACTGCCTCGACTTTGTGTTCGGCCAAGACAGCATTTATAGCCAACATTTTAGGCGTCTTATACAAGAATATTCGAGACAACATTTTTTTGCGGCGGTATTGTTGCTGGGTCAAATACGGCTTACATTAAGTGTCAATGACTTTTAATGAATGGGGATAGAAGTTTTTACCGAACAATTGTGGCTTTGATATCAATTGCTATATAAACCTTGCAGCCTAGTGTTGTTTGGCCAAAAGTATCAGCTTGGGCTGGACGGTACATTTCATGAGTTCAATCCGGACTCGTTTCAAATGAAAAGAATAATTGATACTTAAATTCCGCTCCCTGCCGGTCACCCGAAAATAAATTCTATGTAATCACTTCTCTGTGTCTGTATGGATGCGGGCATAATTCGTGGATTGGTTCCTGATGGCTGCTCTGGAGTATCAGTATTGTTGTGAGTCCTCTTCACAAAAGAATAGACAGAATTATTGTATAGACACTATACTAAGTTTCAGTTGTTATCATTATTGTTTGATATCGTCGATGATGGTAAATATCGATATTATTTAGCCTTTTAATGGAAATCCATGACCGTTAAAGTTAACCCGCCATATAGAACTGTTATCACACTTCAGGATCTGGAATTCGGGGGCACACAAAGATACGCCGTCCACTTGCTGAAACATTTGAATCGGGACCTTTTCAATGTGGAACTCTGGGTGTTGAGGGGTGGCGAAGATATGCTGCCTATGGCTCAATCTTCCGGCGCCCCAGTTAAATATCTATCTAGAAATTCGTGGGTATCACCTCGGGCGCTTTGGAATTTTTTTTGGAAACTCAAAGGCCAAAAACCCGACGTATTGTATACAATGACTGCCGTGCCCAACATTTGGGGACGGATCTTTGCGGCCGCAACCACTGATTCAACTGTGATCGCAAGTTGGCGTAGGACACAGGAGCAACAGTTTGAATCACTTCTGTGGCGATTGACTGATCGATTGATATGTAACGCCAATGCTTCGAAAGCGCATGTTGTCAAAAGACATGATGTTGATCCAAAAAGAGTGGCGGTTGTGCCTAATGGCGTGGACGCTAGTTATTTCACACCGGATTCGTCTTGCCGAGACCCCAAGCCTACTGTTGTTTTTATCGGACGATTGGTCAGGCAAAAGGACCCTTTCACCCTAATTGAAGCCTTCCGTCTTCTACGAAAACTTGTTGCCGACGCTCGATTAATCATGATAGGCCACGGCTACCTGGACGCCAAGATCCAACAAAAAGTAGCGGCAAGTGGTTTGGCGGAACACATAGAAGTTGTCCCAGGCGCCAAAGACGTCCGGCCATTCTTAAGGCGAGGATGGCTATTCACATTAACGTCTATTTCCGAAGGATTCCCTAACGTTATAATTGAAGCCATGTCGTGTGGTCTGCCCATAGTGGCTACGTCTGTGGGAGGAGTTCCTGAAATCATAGAACACGGCGTTAACGGTCTACTGGTTCAACCTCGCTCCCCGGAGCTACTTGCGCAATCTATGGCTCAGCTTTTGTTGGACGATGAAACCAGAAACTTGATGGGTCGAAGGGCACGAGAAATTGCCATAGAACGTTTTCCTGTCGAACATATGGTTAGGATGACGGAGGAAATTATACTAGCAGCGATCTCAGAAAAGCGCTCTTGAAATTGAGGATCATTCGATATCATTTTCGCCTAGTACTGAATATGTAAAGACCGGGAGCTTGCTTCAGTACCAGCGTCCATTCTCAAAAACAAAAATGAATACATTTACCCGCTCGCTTTCCTGATTCTCCCTGTGACCGTTCTTATTCACCGCGAACTCTTCCCAGTGTTTGAATGTATTGGGAAGATCCGGTGGTTAAGTGACGACAAGCCATTTTAGATTAAAAGTCAATCGCTTCAGAAACCATGGCAACAGGCGCTAAAGCAACTGACCTGGGGAAAAACCAAGTAATGGGTTAACGCAAATTCTAGTTGCGTCAAACGCCAGAAAATAGGATTTGAGAACTGGCCCGCGTTACCTTTTTTAAAAAACCCTTGATTCGGAAATCAGTTTGTGGGGAAAATTGTAGCCTAACTTATTGATTTGGTACGCCCGGCAGGATTCGAACCTGCGACCTACGGA
>JACWAG010000030.1 GCA_014874425.1 Syntrophaceae bacterium
CCCCCTATTGCCTTTTAGGCAGCCATGATCTCCATCAACAAATTATGGCGTTTTTGTCTGTATTTGGTGGCTTGGGGGCCACTTTCTTAGGGTAACACTTGACAAAACGTCGAGTGGCGCCCAAATGAATCTCTCAGATTGAGTTATTTACTGAATTTTTGAGAGATTTATGAATTTATGGAAATTAGTTCAGCCTTTTAGTTTGTAAAAATTGCATATACACAATCTTGATCGAAAGTTGATTTATGCGTAAACGGACTTCAGCGCCTCGTTTGGTTGTATATTAAATCGATTTCTCATAGTTGCGAGACATGGCGTATGAAGAAAATCATCCGGAGGTGAATGTGGTCAATAAAACTGGCCCAGATGAGCATAATAACCGAGAATCCGAAGTTTCGGGGCAGGTTCAGTCACATATGCCGAATCAATTGATGCCCATAGCTGACGACAAGATGGGATCAAAAACTGACTCTGACAAAACCGAGGAAAACATATTGAAAGAAGCCCTTAAGGAGAGTCAGGAGAATCGTGATAGATGGTTGCGGGCGGTAGCGGATCTAGAAAATTTCAAGAAGCGCTCCATGCAGGACCGAACCAAGATCCTGAAATACAAGGAAGAAGATCTATTAAGAGAACTGCTTCCTGTTATCGATAATTTAGAAAGGGCTTTAACTCATGGCCATCAGGAGGACGAAAGCAATCCCGTAACTCAGGGCGTAAAAATGGTACTGGTCATGTTTAACGAGGTATTAAAGAAGTACGGAGTTGTTGAACTTGACTCATTGGGAAAAATATTTGATCCCCAGTTTCATGAAGCCATAGCTCAGGAACCAACTCAGGATGTGGTTCCTAATACCGTGACAAGGGAACTTGAAAGGGGATACATGTACAAAGATAAGTTGTTAAAACCGGCAAAAGTCGTTGTATCGACGCTTGCCAAATAAAACCTTGAGAAATAAATTTTTAGGTTAACCGAAGTTTATAAATCGGCGAGGAGGCTAAGATGGCGGGCAAAGTCATTGGCATAGATTTAGGGACCACGAATTCATGTGTCGCGATCCTTGAAAGTGGTGATCCGGTAGTAATCGCGAATTCCGAGGGAGGAAGAACGACTCCTTCAATGGTGGCGTTTACCGATTCAGGGGAGCGCCTGGTAGGACAAGTAGCCAAGAGGCAAGCGATAACCAATCCGGAAAATACCTTGTTTGCAATAAAAAGATTGATAGGTCGTAAATACGAATCCAAGGAAGTGCAAGACGACATCAAGGTTTGCTCTTACAAAATTGTTCGAGCCAAGAATGGAGACGCTTCCGTAGAGGTAAGAGGTCGAGAATATACCCCGGCAGAGGTTTCTGCCATGATCCTCCAAAAAATGAAAAAGACAGCGGAGGATTATCTCGGAGAAGAGATCAAGGACGCGGTGGTAACAGTTCCAGCGTATTTTAATGACTCCCAGAGACAGGCCACTAAAGACGCTGGTCGAATCGCGGGACTAAATGTGCTCCGCATTATCAATGAGCCTACAGCGGCTTCTCTTGCTTATGGATTGGACAAGAAGAAAGAGGAGAAGGTTGCGGTCTTTGATTTGGGTGGAGGGACTTTTGACATTTCCGTCCTTGAGATTGGTGATGGCGTTTTTGAGGTCAAATCTACAAACGGTGATACCCATCTTGGTGGTGAAGATTTTGACCAACGAGTGATGGAATATTTAGCCACTGAGTTCAAAAAAGACCAGGGGATTGATCTTCGAAACGATAAGATGGCGCTGCAGCGTCTTAAAGAAGCTGCTGAAAAGGCTAAGATAGAACTAAGCTCCTCAATGGAAACGGACATTAACCTGCCTTTTATAACCGCTGACGCGTCAGGGCCCAAGCATCTTACAATGAAGTTAACGAGATCCAAGCTTGAACTTTTGGTCCAGGACCTTATCGAGAGGACGGTAGGCCCGTGCAAGGTCGCCATGAAAGACGCCGGTGTAACACCAGATCAAATCGACGAGGTCATTCTGGTTGGTGGAATGACGAGAATGCCGGCTGTCCAGGCAAGAGTGAAGGAACTTTTCAAAAAGGAACCCCACAGAGGAGTCAACCCGGATGAAGTTGTCGCCATCGGTGCCGCAATCCAGGGAGCGGTCCTCAAAGGTGACGTAAAAGATGTCCTTTTGCTTGATGTTACTCCTTTGTCACTGGGTATCGAGACACTTGGAGGGGTATTTACAAGGCTGATTGAGAAAAACACCACGATCCCGACTCGAAAGAGCCAGATCTTTTCTACGGCTTCGGACAATCAACCGTCGGTATCCATTCACGTGCTGCAAGGTGAGCGTGAAATGGCCGCCAATAACAAAACGCTTGGTCGGTTTGAGCTGGTTGGGATACCACCAGCGCCTCGTGGAATGCCGCAAGTTGAAGTTACTTTCGATATAGACGCGAACGGTATAGTTCATGTATCAGCGAAGGATCTTGGGACAGGTAAAGAACAGTCGATTAAGATCACAGCGTCCAGCGGTATGACCGAAGCAGAAATTCAACAGATGGTTAAAGACGCAGAGGCCCACGCTGAAGAGGACAGAAACAAACGTGAACTGATAGACATGCGAAATCAGGCGGATTCGACAATTTACATGACTGAGAAGTCGTTGAAGGAATATGGCGACAAAATTGATTCATCCGTAAAAAACGCCATTGAAGCGGCTATAACCAAGACTAAGACAGCAATGGAAGGGGCGGACGCCCATGAGATAAAATCAGCGATGGAGGAGTTACAACAGGCGTCGCACAAACTGGCGGAAGCCATGTATCAGCAGACATCCTCATCCGCCGGAACCGGCGAGGGGACAGGATGTGGAGCTGGATGTGGCGGGTCGGCCGGCGGACCATCCCAGGCCGGCGCTAAACCAGAGGACGATGTGGTTGACGCTGATTTTGAAGAAGTTAAAGATGGCAAAAAATAGAAATTAGAAATATGACCAAATCTTGAGGGGGCTTTTCCATCGGAAAGGCCCCCTTTTCATTTGTAGACAAATCGCATTTGATCTTGGTTGGGATCATATGTTATTTTAGAAAGATGTTTTTTGAAGGAATACTTTTGTATAACCCCATTATCAATAATGAGAAATGAAAAAAGCAGATCCATCTATCGTTAAGATTTTTATTTTTTATTGAGGACCTTTTTCATGGCCGAAATTATGCCTTTTCGGATGGTTCATTATGGGCCTGAATATTCTAACGCTCTCAAGAGCCTTATCACGCCTCCATATGATGTGATATCTCCCGAACAACAGGACTCATTTTATAAATCCCATCCATTTAATGTGATCCGGTTAGTATTGGGCAAACAGTTCAGTAGCGACACACTTGAGGACAATCGCTATACAAGAGCTTCCAACACCCTTAAAAAATGGATGCTCGACAAAGTTCTGGTCCGAAAACCAAAGCCGGGCTTCACGCTTTATCAAATGGATTTCAAGGAACCTGATGGGAACTGGAAGCGCATAGATGGTCTTGTCGGGTTGCTAAAGGCTGAAGATTATGGTGTAGGCAAAGTGCTTCCTCATGAGAAAACTTATTCAGGTCCCAAAAAGGACCAGTTGGAATTGTTACGCGCATGCAGGGCTAACTTCACTCCTATCCACGCCATGTTTCATGACCCTGAGGGAAGAGTGCTAAAACTATACGAGAGTCTTCTAAACACTGAACCCGAACAGGAAGTAAAAGATTCCGATGACATAATCCATCGCACTTGGAGCCTTTGCGACGAAAGCGATGTTCATGGAATAGTGGAGTTAATCAGAGAAAAGAGCCTCTTTATAGCTGATGGTCATCATCGCTATGAAACATCTTTAGCCTATCGCAGGGAAACGGAAGTCCTAAATCCTTCCACCACGGATCAATCTCATAAATACGTCATGTCATATTTTACTTC
>JACWAG010000216.1 GCA_014874425.1 Syntrophaceae bacterium
ACCGTTAATCTAGCGGCTGCATTGCAAAGCTCGGGCCATCGCGTGGGCATATTTGACGCTGATCTTCATGGCCCAAGTGTTCCCAAGATGCTGGGCATCAAGAAAGAAGCCAAACTCGATGGCGCATTCTGGCTTGAACCGGTTGTAACCGACTTTGGAATTAAGGCCCTGTCAGTTGCGCTATTTTGGCCGGGTGACATGACCCCCGTGATGTGGAGGGGCCAGGCAAAGAGTAGAACGATCCGTCAACTCTTGTCAGCGGCAAAATGGGGGGGACTGGACTATCTTTTGGTAGATCTTCCTCCGGGAACCGGTGATGAGCCCATAGCAATCCTAAAATCTATTCCGGATCTTGATGGGGTGATAATTGTAACCACACCGCAAGAAGTTTCCTCAATGGTTTGTTCCAAAGCCATAAACGCCGCTGTAACACTTGGGGCGAACGTATTGGGCCTAATCGAAAACATGAGTTGCTATGTTTGCCGAACATGTGGTGACGTCGAGTATCTTTTTGGCAGAGACAAGGGCAAAGAACTGGCTAAGATGATGGAGATTCCTTTTCTGGGGTCTATTCCGATTGACCCACTGTTCTCAGAGGCAGCCGACACGGGCGTTCCTATAGTCAACCTTTATCCGGAAAGCATAACTGCGAAAGCCTTCAGTCAAATCGCCCACAAACTCAACAGCGAATTACCTCCTAAAGATGTACCTGACGCTCCATTCTCGGAAAGCTCCCCATGCCCCGGATCAGGTGTGCATCACCACCATCATGATCATCAGCATGATATTCATCACCACGATTGCGCAAAATCAGGATGCGGACATGAACATAATCTGCACGTCCAAAAATAGAAAGCACAGCTTTCGATCCATGTAATTTTGGATATAAAAAACGACCAAAGGAGAAACAAAAGTGAGCGAACAGAAGATGGGCACACAACATGCCAGGGAAATTTGTAGGATATTTAGGGAACTAGCTGAGAAAACGGGGTTTCCTGAAGTAAAGGAGAAGTTGTTGTTCCTAGCTAGCGATTTGGAGCCCATAGCGACGAAGATATATTTTAAGACACAGAAGGGAACGGAAGACATGGAGAGGCTGTCAATGGAAGCTGCTCTTCTCGAGGAAAAATTAACGGCCTGCGAGTTGGGCGAAGACGCTAAAGTCGTCTGTGATCCGTTTCTTGATCAGCTTCAAAAAGTCATGCACCACGCCAAAACACTGAAAGTTAGAATGACCTAAGGAGTTCTTTATGGACTTGACTCAGTCGGATCGCCAGATGATAGCGGACGTCACCCGTATGGGAATCCGCACCGCGGTGCTCCTAAGAGGAGTGATGCTCCAAAAAGTTGATGGTGAAACCCTGAAATGGGGGCTCAGCGAACTTGCTGTATCAGACCTAATGAACAAGTATTTTCCATTTCTTGTGGACAAAACTGAATACGTAAATCTGCTTAACCTGCTGTTTCTGGTTTACAGTCTGGATGGTCAGTTAGACTATCAGATCACTGAATATGGTATCGATTCCTTGAAAGACGACTTGGAGGAAATCAACTTTAGTCTTAGACAAATCGGTGATACTTTTGATTTGCCACAATGGGAGGCTGTCGTATAGGGCAGGCTCTGAAGGACCGTTCATGGGTTTTGCTATTGATAGCGGGGCGTTAAGAACGCGTGTCCGGGTCCTTCTGTCTCCACTCCGCCTTCCCAGGGGGTAAAACTAAAGTATGTAAAGAGCCGCTGAGAGATATTGAACTGGAGGCGGCAAAGCTCCTTATGAGACGGAGTTATTGGCCTGCTTGAAGGCCAAAGCTGCTTTTCTACCCCTTTCCTCCACCGCCCTTCGATGCCTGTCGTAAACAGCCTACTACAACAATCTCTCTGTCTCTGGTTCTGTTCGACGACAACGACTATTCGGTATTGGTGGTATTCAGATCATGCGTTGGTGTTAAGGCGCCACGTGCTGTCTGTAATCTCAACATACCGTAACGTTCTAGGAAAATATCGTTGATGTGGACCGAGGCTCCCGAAGCATCGATCTTCGATGACAATAATCAAGAACTAATGGAAATTAGAATTTTCCTGACTAAAGACATATCCATTAACGGAGGAAGAAATGTTGGTTAAAAAATGGATGAGCAAAGGAATTGTTACCGTAGATGCGGACGATTCAATGCAACAGGCTATCAATCTTTTCAAAGAGCATGACATCGCACTATTACCGGTAATGAAAAACAACAAATTGGTTGGCGTGCTTGTGGGCAGTGATCTAAAGAAATCCCCGATCTCGACGGGGATGCCCCTTGATGTTCAGGATTTGCTCTATTTCACGTACAAAACGAAGATTCGGGACATCATGACCGATTCTCCAATAACAGTTCCCATGGACTATACGGTTGAAGAGGCTGCTCAAATCCTTTTGAAAAACAAGATATCAAACGCTCCAGTAATTGATCACAGAGGTCAGGTTGTTGGGGTAGTTACCCGGGACGATGTGTTTCGATTACTGATTTCACGAACTGGAATTGAGAGAAGAGGAGTCCAGTTCGCTTTCCACGTGAAGGACATGCCAGGAGCAGTGCAGGAACTGATTGATGTTATCCGGGGCTATGGCGGGCGTACTGCCAGCATTCTAAGTTCATATGAAGATGCTCCGCCAGGACACAGGGTAACCGTTCAGCAGGAGACGGTCAATAGAGAAGGTTTTGGTAGCCCAAGTCGATGAGCAGTGATGGAATCGACCAGGAACTCAAAGGGG